>NZ_JBEXXO010000010.1:0-266360 GCF_040630435.1 Streptomyces sp. NPDC005803
CGGCGTCGTCGGCGACCTCTTCACCGTCGTGCCCCAGCTCACCGAGGAGATCACCGCCCGCAAGGGCTGACCCCGCAGCACGCCACACAGCACACAGCACACGGCACGGCCAACGGCCCGGGGCCGCACGGTGAAACCCACCGCGCGGCCCCGCGCCGTTTCCGCTCACCATTGACGCAAACACACCAGCCTTATAACTTCACTATACGGATTGTTGATTCCGGGAAGCGGAAACAATGAGAGTGTGGAGGGTGCGGCCATGGGTCAGCAGGAGAAAGTGGCGACGAGCCTCGCCGGTGCGGTCAGCGACGGGATCAGCGCCTCCCTCGCACCGGTGGACGCCGACCTCGCCCGCCGCTACCCGGGCGACCCAGGAACGCGCCAGCCCGTCCACACCGTGTACGTGCCCGGGGACGCCTTCACCGCGTCCACCATCCGCTCGTGGGGCGACCAGGCGTTGCGCGCACTGGACGAACACGCCCCCGACGCGGCCTCCCTGGCCGCCGTGCTCGGCATCCCGGACGGGCTCGCCGAAGCCGTCCACGACCGGGTACGCGCCAAGTTGAGCCGTGAGCCGGTCGAGGACCTGAGGATCGACTTCGAGGACGGCTACGGCCCGCGCTCCGACGCCGAGGAGGACGAGACCGCGGCCCGCGCGGCCCGGCTCGTCTCCCAGGCGTACGCGAACGGCACGGCGGCGCCGTACATGGGCATCCGGATGAAGTGCATGGAAGCCGCCGTACGCGACCGCGGCATCCGCACCACGGACGTCTTCCTCACGGGCCTCATGGAGGCGGGCGGGCTCCCCGAGGGGCTCGTGCTCACCCTGCCGAAGGTGACGTACCCCGAACAGGTCACCGCCTTCGTCCAGCTCCTCGAAGCCTTCGAGAAGGCGCACGCACTGCCCGCCGGACGGCTCGGCTTCGAGATCCAGATCGAGACCAGCCAGTCGATCCTCGCCGCCGACGGCACCGCCGCCGTCGCCCGGATGATCGACGCCGCGCAGGGCCGGGCGACGGGTCTGCACTACGGCACGTTCGACTACAGCGCCTGCGTCGGGGTCAGCGCCGCCTACCAGGCGAGCGACCACCCGGCGGCCGACCACGCGAAGGCCGTCATGCAGGTGGCCGCCGCGGGCACCGGCGTCCGGGTCTCCGACGGCTCGACCAACGTCCTGCCCGTCGGCCCCACCGACCGGGTCCACGAGGCGTGGCGGCTCCACTACGGCCTCACCCGGCGCGCCCTGGCCCGCGCCTACTACCAGGGCTGGGACATGCACCCGGGCCACCTCCCGACCCGCTACGCGGCCGTCTACGCCTTCTACCGCGAGGGCCTGGAGCAGGCCGCGGCCCGGCTCGCCGCCTACGTGGCGAAGGCGGGCGGTGACGTGATGGACGAACCCGCCACCGCCAAGGCGCTCAGCGGCTACCTGCTGCGCGGCATCGACTGCGGCGCCCTGGACACCGCGGAGGTGGCCCGGCTGACCGGACTGACCCGCGCCGGCCTGGACGCCTTCGCCTCCCCGCGGCGTGGCGGACTGACGGTGACGGCGCCGTAGTCCGCCCGCGCGTGCTGCCGTCCGGTCAGGCCGGACGCAGCTCGCCCGAACCACGCGGGATCAGCTTCGTCGGGAGCTCGACGCGTGCCGGCGGGTGGTCGGCGCCGTCGAGCCGCCGGAAGAGGTGCTCGGCCGCGGTGCGGCCGACGGCCGCCGCGTCCTGGGAGATGACGGTGATGCCGAGCAGATCCGCGAGCTCGATGTCGTCGAAGCCGACCAGGGCGACCGGGCGTTCGCGGCCGGCCAGAACGCGCACCGCGGTCACCGTCACACGGTTGTTGCCCGCGAAGAGCGCCGTGACGGGCTCCGGGGCGCCGAGCATGGTCTCGGCGGCCAGACGGACCCGCTCGGGGTCCGTGGAACCGAGCGACACCCACGAGTCCTGTACCACTATCCCGGCGTCGGTCATGGCGGTGTGGTACCCGCGCAGGCGCTCGGTGGCCGTGTGGATCCGCGGCTGGTCACCGATGAACCCGATCCGGCGGTGGCCGTGCGCGATCAGATGGGCGACGCCCTCGCGCGCGCCGCCGAAGCTGTCCGAGAGCACCATGTCGGCCTCGATCCGCCCCGCCGGGCGGTCCACGAAGACCGTCGCTATGCCGGCCTTGATCTCCGGCTCGAGATAGCGGTGGTCGTCCCCGGCCGGAATCACGATGAGCCCGTCGACCCGACGCGCGCACAAGGCGAGCACGAGTTCCTGCTCGCGCTCCGGGTCCTCGGCGCTGGAGCCGTTGATGAGCAGGGCGCCGTGCGCGCGGGCCACCTCTTCCACGGCGCGGCTCAGCGGGCCGTAGAACGGGTCGGCGAGGTCCTCCAGGACCAGGCCGATCGACGCGGTGCGGCCCTTGCGCAGCACGCGGGCGCTGTCGTTGCGGCGGAAGCCGAGCGCGTCGATGGCCTCCTGGACCCGGCGCTCGGTGTCGGGTGTGACGCCCGGCTCGCTGTTGACCACCCGCGAGACCGTCTTGAGGCCCACTCCGGCACGGGCGGCCACGTCCTTCATGGTCGGCCGGTTGCCGTAACGGGGCTCGGGGTGACGGGCGGTCTCTGCCACGGTGCGCTGTCCTGTCGTCGGGTACGGGCTGTCCGGACGCGCCGCGCGGGGTGCCGCGGAGGAGGCCGGAGGCTGTGGCGTCGAGCATAGGCCCTGGACAACGTTGTCAGCTGAATGGAGACTAGGCAGACTGTTCACTGAAGCCGCAGGTCCCACCCCCTCACCCACGGAGCCACACCGATGCATACCGACCTCGTCGCCGCGCTGGACATCGGCGGCACCAAGATCGCCGGCGCATTGGTGGACGGCGACGGCACGCTCCGCGTGCGGGTGCAGCGGCCGACGCCCGCCCGCGAGGACGGCGAGACGGTGATGGCGGCGGTGGCCGACGTGCTGGCGGAGCTGTCCGCGTCGCCGCTGTGGAGCCGGGCGACGGCCGTCGGCATCGGCAGTGCGGGGCCCGTGGACGCCGCCGCCGGCACGGTCAGTCCCGTCAACGTGCCCGGCTGGCGGGGCTTCCCGCTGGTGGAGCGGGTGAGTGCGGCGACCGGCGGTCTCCCCGTCGAGCTGGTCGGTGACGGGGTCGCGGTCACGGCGGCCGAGCACTGGCTGGGCGCAGCCCGCGGCCACGACAACGCGCTGTGCATGGTCGTGTCGACCGGCGTCGGCGGCGGCCTCGTCCTCGGCGGCACGCTCCACCCCGGTCCCAGCGGCAACGCGGGTCACATCGGGCACATCAGCGTCGACCTCGACGGCGACCCGTGCCCGTGCGGGTCGCGCGGCTGCGTCGAGCGCATCGCGAGCGGTCCCAACATCGCCCGCCGCGCGGTGGAGGGCGGCTGGCGGCCCGGTCCGGATGGCGACGCGACCGCGGCGGCGGTCGCGGCGGCCGCCCGGGCGGGCGACCCGGTCGCCGTGGCCTCGTTCGAACGGGCCGCACAGGCACTGGCGGCAGGCATCGCCGCGACGGCCACCCTGGTCGAGATCGACATCGCGGTGATCGGTGGCGGAGTGGCCGGTGCGGGCGAGGTGCTGTTCACCCCCCTGCGCAGTGCCCTGCGGCGGTACGCGACGCTGTCGTTCGTCCAGAAGCTGACCGTGGCTCCCGCCGTCATGGGCAACGACGCGGGGCTGGTGGGCGCGGCGGCTGCGGCCTTCGCCGCTCGCGTCGGTGCGGACGGGGTGGTCCCCGTCTAGGACCGTTCCGGACGGTTTCTCGTCCCGCACGGCGGTAGCGACGCCGGACGCCGCGGTCCGCGGGCTTCCCCGCGGGTGGCGACGCCGGACGCCGTTCATCGCGGGCTCTCCCCGGGTGGCGACGCCGGACGCCGCCACCCGGTCCCTCGCGGGTCCCGTCCTACCTCGGCGGACGGCCTCAGCAGGTGATGCGGAGGTCCGCCCAGTCCGCGTGGTCGGAGTCGACGCCGTCGCCGCCGTCGGTGACCACCAGGCGTACGACCTGCGCGCCGCTGACGTCGGCCGAGACGGACTGCGCTGCCATGGAGTTGGTCAGCACCCCGGTCGACGCCACCTCGGTGCCGTCCGACCAGATCTCGAACGCCACGCTCCCCTTGGCTCCCTTCTCGTCGTCGACGCCGACGCGTGCCGTCACCGTGCTGCACGCGCCGCCCGTGTAGTACTCGACGGCGCTGGACGCGTGCACGCCCAGCCCCTTGGCGTACACCTCGCCACCGATCGTCAGCGGGTGCCCGTCGCCCGCCGCGCTCTCACCGTTGCTGGTGTCCTTCTCGACCGGTCCGTAGCCGTTGGACGCGGTGAGCTGCGGCAGATCGCTCAGGTAGCCGCCGCCGGCAGGGGGAGCCACCACCACGTGCGCCTGGAACGGGACGGAGGACCGCACGCGCTCTCCGGAGGGCGAGCGGTACTGCGCGGTGAGTGTCAGGTCGTACGTTCCGGGGGCGGTGCCGGCCGGAGCCGTCACCCGCCAGCGCGTGGTCAGCGCCCGCCCGGTGGGCAGCGCCGCCGCCGTGGTCGCGGAGCCGGCCCTGACCTGCCAGCCGGCCGGCCCGGTGAGCGCGGCCGACACGCTCACGGCGGGCGTCCGGCCCAGATCGGTGACCGTGGTCGTCAGCGGGGCCGTGCGGCCGGCCTCCACCAGCGGGTCGCCGTCCAGCGCCAGCCCCACCGCGGGCGGGTACGCCGCCCAGTGGCTGTCGGTGGCAACGCGCAGCATCACCGTGCCATGGGCCGGGACGGTAGCGGAGAGGCCGCCCGCCGTGTTGCGGGTGGTGTGCTCCCACAGGTCACGCACGGTGTACGCGTCGGCCTGGGGAAGCCCCGCCGCGGCGGCCGTCGTCGAGATCCGCTGCGCACTTCCCGTCTCGTTGAACAGCGCCACCACCCGGCTGCCGTCCTGCATCTCCTTGGCCACGACCCATCGTCCGCCGTCGGAGGAGAGCACGACGCCCTGCCGGCCCAACGGGTCCTGGTCGACGGCGATGACCTCGTGATTGGAGAGGATCCGGTACGTCTCGGGCGTCGCCGTGCGCAGATCGGAACCGATGAGCAGCGGTGCGGCCATCACCGACCACATGGAGAAGTGGGTGCGGTACTCCGTGTTCGTCATCCCGCCGTTCCCGACCTCCAGCATGTCGGGGTCGTTCCAGTGGCCGGGGCCCGCGGCGGCGGCGAGCGGCAGGTTCTGCTTCATGATCGACAGCATGCTGCTCCAGCTGTCGTTGATGTCGCCCGTGGTGCGCCAGAGGTTGCCCAGCCCGGCTGCCCATTCCCAGGGCTTGTTCTGGCCCCACTCGCAGATGCTGTAGACGATCGGGCGCCCGGTGGCCGCCAGCGCGTCCCGCATGGTCGTGTAGCGCTCCTTCGCGTCCACGCCCTGGTTGTTGCAGTTGTCGTACTTGAGGTAGTCGACACCCCAGTCGGCGAACTGCCGCGCGTCGCTGTACTCGTGTCCGAGCGCGCCGGGGAGCCCGACACTGTCGCAGGTCCTGGTGCCCGCACTGGTGTAGATGCCGAGCTTGAGACCTTTCGAGTGGACGTAGTCCGCGACGGCCGCGATCCCGTTCGGAAAACGCACCGGATCGGCTTCCAGCTTGCCGTCCGCATTACGCTGCGGCTTCGCCCAGCAGTCGTCCAGATTGACGAACTCGTAGCCCGCTTCCTTGAGCCCCTTCTCCACGAAGATATCGGCGATTCCCTTGACCATCGCCTCGTCGAACTCCGCGCGGCAATGGGTCGAGTTCCAGTTGTTGAACCCCATGGGCGGGGTGAGCGCGAGACCGTTGCCGGCCGGTGCGTCCGCCGCCCGCGCCGGAGCGGGAGCGGGAACCGGGGACTGGGCGGAGGCGGGAACGGCGGCTCCCGCCGCGCACAGGAGACCCGCGGTCAGCGCTCCGATGACTCTGTGACGGCTCGTGCGGGTCGTACGGCTTGGAAGATGACGCATCGTGACGTTCCTCCGTACTCGTGCGGAATCAAGGGCGTCATGTGCACGCCAAGACGAGCGATTACGTTAGAGCGTGTTGAAGTCTGTTGGAAGAGGGGGGGTGGCGGTTGTTCGACATCTCGTCAAAACCCTTGACGGCGCTGCTGGTTGGAGGTGAGATCCAAGCGCACGTTCGGTTGTGTTGGGTTGCCTTCCGGAGGAGGGGGTCATGGCGCACTCGTACGACAGGTCAGATCTGCCCGGCAGCGTCGCGGGACATCGGATGTCCCGGCGAAGTCTGCTGCGTGGCGCGGCAGTCGGAGCCGGCGCGGTCACGCTCCCCGCGCTGCTCACCGCGTGCGGAGGGGGCCCCGGCGGTGACGGCAAGACCATCACCCTGGGTTCGAATTCGTCCGACCCCATTCCGAAGAAGGCGTTCGCCGACGCCTTCAAGGCGTATGCCGCCCAGTCGGACGGCCGGAAGGTGAAGGTCAACACCGTCGACCACAACACCTTTCAGGAGAACATCAACCGCTATCTGCAGGGCAAGCCAGACGACGTCTTCATGTGGTTCGCCGGAAACCGCATGCAGTTCTTCGCCAAGAAGGGGCTGCTGTACGACATCAGCGACAACTGGGAGGGCTACGAGGGATTCTCGGACGCCCTGAAGGCCCAGTCCAGCGGGGAGGACGGCAAGCAGTACCTCACGCCGTACTACTACTATCCGTGGGCCGTCTTCCACCGCAAGAGCCTCTTCGCCGAACGGGGCTATCAGGCGCCCAGGACGCTGGACGAGTACGTGGCCCTCGCCAAGCAGATGCAGAAGGACAAGCTGGTCCCCATCGCGTTCTGCGACAAGGACGGCTGGCCCGCGATGGGCACGTTCGACTACATCAACATGCGGACCAACGGATACGCCTTCCACAAGAGCCTCATGGCCGGCGAGGAAGCCTGGACGGACAAACGGGTCAGGGAGGTCTTCGACACCTGGCGGCGCCTGCTCCCGTACTGCCAGCAGGGCGCCAACGGCCGCACCTGGCAGGAGGCGGCGACCAGCCTCCAGAAGCGCGAGGCGGGGATGGCGGTCTTCGGCCTGCCGCACCCCGGGGCCCAGTTCCCCAAGGCCGAACAGGCCGACCTCGACTTCTTCCCCTTCCCCGTCATCAACCCGGAGCACGGGCAGGACGCCGTCGAGGCGCCCATCGACGGGTTCCTGCTGGCGAAGAAGTCCAAGAACCTCAAGAACGACAAGAGCCTGGCGAGCGCCAAGGACCTGCTGAAGTGGCTCGCCACCGGCAAGGCCGAGGACATCTACCTCAAGAGCGACCCGAACAACATCGCGGTCAGCGACCAGGCGGACACCTCCCGGTACTCCGCCATCCAGAAGAAGGCCGTCGACCTGGTCTCGGGGGCCAAGCAGATCTCCCAGTTCCTGGACCGTGACACCCGCCCGGACTTCTCGTCCACGGTCATGATCCAGGCGATCCAGAAGTTCATCAGCAGTCCGAACGACGTGGACGGCCTGGTCAACGACATCGAACGGCAGAAGAAGACCATCTTCGCCTCGGACTGAACCGGGAGTACCGACCGTGTCGTTCATCTCGGGGCGGCGCGCCGGACGACGGGGCTCGCGGCGCTTCACCCGCCGCGACCTCGTCGTGCTGGGCGTGCTGCTCGGCATACCCGTCCTGCTCGACCTCGCCATCGTGTGGGGTCCGACCCTCGCCTCCGTCGCCCTGTCGTTCACCAGCTGGGACGGCATCGGCGACATCGAGTGGGTCGGGACGCGCAACTACACGAACCTCTTCACGAACTACCCGCAGTTCTGGCCCGCCGCCCGCCACAACCTGCTCTGGCTCGCCTTCCTCGGCCTGGTCGCCACACCGTTCGGGCTGCTCCTCGCCGTACTCATCGACAAGGGCGTGCGCTTCAGCCGCTTCTACCAGTCGACCCTGTACATGCCCGTCGTGCTCTCCCTCGCCGTGGTCGGCTTCATCACGCAGCTGGTCTTCTCCCGCGACCAGGGAGCCCTCAACGCGATCGTCGGTGACACCGCATCGCCGACCGACTGGCTGGGCGATCCCGACCTCAACATCTGGATGGTCCTGCTCGCCGCCGCCTGGCGCCACACCGGCTACGTGATGATCCTCTACCTCGCCGGACTCAAGGCCGTGGACTCCTCCCTCAAGGAGGCCGCCGCGATCGACGGGGCGAGCGAGACCCAGACCTTCTTCCGCATCGTCCTGCCGACGCTGCGCCCGGTCAACATCATCGTCGGCGTCATCACCGTCATCGAGTCGCTGCGCGCCTTCGACATCGTGTACGCGGTCAACCACGGCCGCAACGGCCTGGAACTGCTGTCGGTGCTCGTCACCGACAACATCATCGGCGAGGCCAGCCGGATCGGGTTCGGTTCCGCCATCGCCGTCGTGCTGCTGGCCGTCTCCCTGGGATTCGTCGTGACGTATCTGGTCCAGGAGATCCGAGGGGAGAAGGACCGATGACCACGCAAGCAGCTCCGGCCCGTCCGGCGCCTCCCGCCGCCGTCACGCCGCGGCGCAGGGTCCGCCCCGGCCGGCTCGGGGTGCACGCCTTCCTGATGACGGTCTCGCTCGCCTTCCTCGCCCCCCTGCTGCTCGCCGTGTACGCCTCGCTCAGGCCCTACGGCGAGACCTCGGAGCACGGCTACTTCTCGCTGCCCCGCCATCTCTCGCTGGACTACTACCGGCAGGCGTTCACCGACTCGGGGATGACGAAGTACTTCGTCAACACCATGATCATCGCGGTGCCGGGGGTCCTCGTCACCCTCTTCCTCGCCTCGTTCGTGGCGTTCGCGCTCGCCCGGCTGAGGCTACGCGGCGGGCTCGTCCTGCTGATGCTCTTCACCGCGGGGAACCTGCTCCCGCAACAAGTGATCGTCACGCCGTTGTACGTCGTCTTCAACCGCATCCCGCTGCCCTACTGGATGTCCGACTCGATGACGATGTTCGACTCCTACTGGGCCGTCATCCTGGTCCAGATCGGATTCCAGCTCGGCTTCTGCGTCTTCGTCCTGGCCAACTTCATGCGGACCCTGCCCCAGGAGATCCTGGAGGCGGCCGTCGTGGACGGGGCGGGCGTCTGGACGCGTTACTGGCGCATCACCCTGCCCCTGTGCCGCCCCGCCCTCGCCGCCCTGGGAACACTCCAGTTCACCTGGATGTACAACGACTTCCTCTGGGCACTGGTCTTCATCTCCGACGGCGACAAACTCCCGGTCACCTCGGCGCTGAACAACCTGCGTGGTCAGTTCTTCACGGACTACAACCTGCTCGCCGCCGGCTCGGTGATCGTCGCGCTCCCGACCCTCATCGTCTTCCTGCTGCTCCAGCGGCACTTCATCGCAGGACTCACCCTGGGTTCCAGCAAGTAGCCACTCCGACCTGCGCAGATGGGGGAGAACGTTTGAGAATCGGAGACCGGAGAGGGGCCTGCGAACCAGGCGTCCGTCGCCGCCCTGCCCCGTCCGCCGGCCTCGGGCATGGAGTGAGCCTCCGCCAACTTGACTGCATCTGATCGTGCAGGGGGCGATGCGACCGTGCGTCAAGGGGTGGGGTCGCCGAAGTGGAGCGTGCGTGAGGGGCCTTGCCTGCGGTTCTGCCGGCCCGCCGGAGTCGCGTTCGAGGTCAGGACCGTCGCGCCGGACGGTACGGAGTCGCGCCGGCCGCTGACGGATGCCCGGGCTGTCACCTTCGGACACGCCCTGCCCGTTCGGGCTATGCGTCGTACCGCAGGCAGCGCAACCTGCCGGGCCGGCGGGCCTCAGTAGGGACAGGTGCGAAGGGCCTCAAGCCGTCTGGAGGAAGGGGTAGTCGGTGTAGCCTTCCGCACCGGGTGCGTAGAAGAGTTCCGGCCGCGGCTCGTTCTCGGGATGTCCGTTCTGCCAGCGTTCGACCAGGTCGGGGTTGGCGATGACGGCGCGGCCCACGACCACGGCGTCGGCGTGGCCGTCCTCGATCCGCCGCAGCGCTTCCTCGCGAGTGGACTGTCCCCCGAGGAAGCCGCTGTTGACGAGGAGCTTGCCGTCGAAGCGCTGCCGCAGCTCCTGCACCAGCTCGCCGCCCGGCTCTCCGTGCAGGACGGACAGGTAGGCCAGGCCCAGCGGGCGCAGCTGGTCCACCAGGGTGCCGTAGGTGGCCAGGACGTCGTCCCGGTCGGTCTCGAAGACGTCCGAGAGGACGATCTCCGGGGAGATCCGCAGCCCGACCCGCTCGGGGCCGATGGCCTCGGCGACCGCCGTGACCACCTCGACGACGAAGCGAGCCCGGTTCTCGGGGGAGCCGCCGTACTCATCGGTGCGCCGGTTGGCGCCCGGGGCGAGGAACTGGTGGAGCAGGTAGCCGTTGGCGCCGTGGATTTCCACGCCGTCCGCTCCCGCCTCGACGGCCCGGCGGGCCGCTGCGACGAAGCCCTCCAGGGCCTCCCGGGTCTCGGCGGTGGTCATCGCTTCCGGCACGGCGAAGGGCTGCTGGCCCGTCGGCGTGAACGTCTGGCCGTCGATGGCGATCGCGCTGGGGGCGAGGATGCGGCGGCCGCCGTTGATGTCGGGGTGGTTGGCGCGGCCGGCGTGCATGATCTGCAGGAAGATGTGTCCGCCCTCGGCGTGCACCGCCTCGGTCACCTTCTGCCAGCCGGCCGCCTGCTCGTCGGTGGCGATGCCCGGCGCACCGACCCAGCCCTGCGACGCGTGGTCGGGGTAGGTGCCTTCACTGATGATCAGCCCGACGCTCGCCCGCTGCCGGTAGTACTCGGCCATCAGGTCCCCGGGGATGCCGGAGGAACCGGCCCGGATCCGGGTCAGCGGTGCCATGACGACGCGGTTGGCGAGCTCTATCTTCCCGAGGGAGACGGGGGAGAAAAGCGACGGAACGGGAGAAAGTTCTGAAGTGCCGACAGGCATGAGTCCTCTTGCGTAATTCGGTGGATAGCGGGGTGAAATTCACCCGCTCCTCGACTCTAACCTATGTACGCGTCGACGCAAACATGAGTGTGAGCGCTACCCTTCTCCCATGGCCAGCCGCACCTCGTCCCCGCTCGTCCACCCCGACCTGGACGACTTCGACCTCTTCAAGATCATGAGCGCTCTGACCGACGAGACCCGGCTCACCATCGTCGTCACCCTCGCCGCCTCGCCCGGTCTGGCCTGCAGCGGCTTCACCCAGGACGTCACCGCGTCCGTACTCACCCGCCACTTCCGCGTCCTGCGCGAGGCCGGCGTCATCCGGCAGCACGACGTCGGCACCCGCCGCTTCAACACGTTGCGCAAGGAAGAACTGGACCAGCGGTTCCCCGGACTGATCGACCTCGTCCTCAAGGAGAGCGTCGGCCGCGTGACGCCGTACACAAACGCCGAGAGCGCGTGAGGCGGCTTCGGAGCGGCCCGCGGGTGCCTGCACCCGCAGGGTGATCGCAGCATCAGCGTGCCCCAGCCACTTCGAGGCTGACACGATCGAGTCGTCCGCCTCGCGGAGCCACTGGTCAGGTGACTGCGGCTGAGGGCCGGAGTTCGGGGAGAGTGCGGAGCAGCACCCGGTTCAGCCTCCGAGGCGGTGTGCCAGATCGAGCAGATCTGTTAGGTGCAGCACCCGTCCGTCGAATCCTGGGAGGGGAACATGGAGTGGCTGGGTCCAGCGCGTGGGGATTGCGTCCAGCCCGTAGTACGCCCCCGCGAGGCCTCCGGTCACCGCGGCGACGGTGTCCGTGTCACCGCCGAGGTCGATCGC
This sequence comes from Streptomyces sp. NPDC005803, assembly GCF_040630435.1. Classification (NCBI taxonomy): domain Bacteria; kingdom Bacillati; phylum Actinomycetota; class Actinomycetes; order Kitasatosporales; family Streptomycetaceae; genus Streptomyces; species Streptomyces sp. NPDC005803. Next base: position 11,718 of record NZ_JBEXXO010000010.1, read on the forward strand.
CGCGCGTATCGCGTCTTCGAAGCTGTCGGTGGCCCGTAGGGCCCACACGGCGGAGCCCAGGCAGGGCCATACGGCACCGTTGGACTCGGTCGCCTGATCGGGGTGCCAGTCGGGCGCGAGGACGGTGGCGTAACGGCCGCGGTGGTCGGGGTGGACATGAGCCAGAATGTCCGGGAGCGCGGCGAGGGGGTCGGTGTCCTCGCCGGCGGCCCGCTGAATCCGCTTCACGGGCGCAGGCTATCTGTGCCGCGCAGGCAGCCGCGGCCCTTTACTGGCCGGTCATCGTTGCAGGCGCGGAGCGTAGGCAGCCCCCAGCTCTCATCCCCTGCCGGTGCACACCCAGTTGAACCGCCCGGTCGACCGACTCACGCCGCCTCGGCGACGTCGCCCCGTACCACGGCCGCCCACTCGGCGAGGAGCCGCTCGTACTCCCTCCGCCCCTCCGGCGACAGCCGGCCGCCGCGCGCCCACAGCGCGCGGATGTCCGCGTTCACCGCGGCCAGCGAACGCGCAGGCGTGGCAGGCGTAGAGGAAGGGGGCATGCGTCAATTCTACGACGACGGGCTGACAATCGCCCCGACCGCATCCAAGGCGAGATGCCAGGGGAACGCCTGCGGGTCGCCGTTCTTCGGTGGGTGCGCGTTGTAGCCGCCGGGGCCGTCGAGGTACACCACGCCCTGGGCGCGCAGGTCCGCGATGCTCCGGGCTACGGCTGGCTGGGCCCCTTGGGCTTGGTTGAAGTAGGGCATCGCCAGGACGGGAACTCCCCTGTGCACGGCCTCGGACGGCAACCCGATCGCCAGAGTGTCGCTGATCCCCGCGCCCCACTTGTTCAGCGTCGTGCACGACATCGGCGCGACGAGCATCGCGTCCGCCTTCGGGAGCGCGTCGCTCTCCGACGGCAACTTGTCACATGGCAGCCGACGGCGTCATGACCAGGCAGGTGTCCCAGCCGCGGGCCACCGCCTGCCGAACCCCCACGTCGACGTACTGGGTTGGGCCGGCGGCACAGGCGATCAGGTACAGAACTCGTCTCGTCACGCCGGGAGTCCACAGCGTGAGGCAAGACGGCGCAACTCCCTGCCCGGGACCGGGGTCGCACCCACCAGATCGGCCAGCAGATCGACGGTGGCCTGCCGGCCGATGACCCCTTCGGGCGCCAGGCGTGCCGCCTCCAGCAGGGAATCGGGTTCCGGCAAGCGGCGACCGGCGAGCCGGTCATCGCCTATTCGCAGGCGACGCCGTCACCGTCCCGGTCGAGATGGCGCCCGTAGCCGGGCTCGCCGGTGCGGATCGGAGCCGCGCCGGCCGCGCGAACGGCGGAGCAGTTGGCGTAGTAGGCCGAGCCGCCGTCGTCGTCCGACCCGGAATCTCCGGAGGTGTCTGCTGCGGCTTCGGGGGCCACGGTGACCGTGACGGTCTTCGTCCTGGTGACGGTCGGGGCCGGCTTGGGGCTGGCGGTGACGGTTTCGGTCACGGCGGGGGCGGGTGCGGCGGTTTCCGTCGCGGTCGCCGTGACGGTCGCCGCGGGAGAAGGCTTCGCGGTCGCGGCCTTCTCCGTCCGGTCGCCTTCGCCCGAACTGCCGATGCCGACGCCGATGAAGAACAGGACGACGGCCGCGGGAATGATGATGCGCTTCCTCGTCCAGCCCGGCCTGCGGTCGGGAGGCGTCGGCGGCACGTACGGGAGGGGCCCCGAGGGCTGCGGCGGCTGTCCCCAAGGCGGCTGGTGCATTGACGGATCGTGCGACATGAATCCCCCCGGAAGTGTGTGGAGAGACGACCGTAGCCACACCGCACGCGCGAGGGGAGACTCATGTTCCGTAAGTGATGGAGTTGTGACCGAAGCGTGGAGGGGCGGGAATGGTGGTGGGGTGAGCCCGGGCCGCCCCCCGCCTTTCCCGGGGGGCGGAAGCGTGAACGGCGCGGGGCTCGGTGCTCCCGCACCGGCGGATGTCAGTGGCGGGTGCGATCCTGCATGCATGGACGAGATCATGCGGCGGCGGGTGTACGGCGCCGATCACGACGACCCCGACCCAGGACCCCGGCCGGGCCGGGTCTACCGGGAGCTGGTGGGCGGCCCGCTCGACGGGCTGCTGCTGGACGTGACCGGCTGGACGAAGGTGGCGCTGGCGGACGGCTCCGCGCTGGTCACCGAGATCGGCGCCTACGGAGCGGGCGGCCGGGCCGAGTACGGCCCGCGGGCGGAGGATTCGAACAAGTGGGATTGGCGGGGCGACACGCCTTAGCGCCCTGAACCGGGCCCCTTAGCGCCCTGAACCGGCCCGCGGTGGGACGAGGCCGCCGCGTCGTCGTCGGAGGTGCCACTCGGCCCGCTGGACCGACCCGCTGCCGGGGCCGTATCACCGGGCGACGTGCACCGCGGGCCGCCGTTGTGTCCTGAGCTTCGAGCTCCGTGCCGCGTGCCGAGCGCTGAGCTGCGGGGCCGTTTCGCCGTGCGTCCCCGGGGCGTCAACGGCCCCGGTCCGAAGACTGCTGCGGGACGACCACCAGGAACGCGTCCTGTTCCAGGTCCATCACGACCTCCGCCGCGACGCCCTCCCCGCGGCGGGCCGCGGCGAACTCCTCGGCGGGCCAACTGCCCCGCGGGCCCCCGGCGGGAAACTGCTCAAGTACGGTGCGACGCACGGTCGGCCCCCTGTCGTTCGTTCTGCTGTCCGCTCCAACGACGTCCCGCCGTCGCCGTTACGGCCGGAGCGCTCCGGCCGGGCGCCATCCCCGTACCGGGCGCCACCCCCGTACCGAGGGGCTCCGCCGGCCACCGTGCGCTGTTGCGCTCGCGCAGCGCCATCGCCACAGTCGTGTTTTCACGGCAGGGTGGTGCGGGCAAGCCACTGGGGGCCTACGGAAGAGGGGGAACCGTGATCATCTGGATCAACGGTGCGTTCGGCGCGGGCAAGACCAGCGCCGCGCGCGAACTGATCGACCTGATCCCGAACAGCACCTTCTACGACCCGGAACTGACCGGCACGGGGCTGGGATCCCTGCTGCCGCAGAAGAAGTTCGCCGAGGTGACCGACTTCCAGGACCTGCCGATCTGGCGGCGGCTCGTGGTGGACACCGCGGCCGCACTGCTCGCCGAGGTCGGTGGGGTACTGGTGGTGCCGATGACGCTGCTGCGACAGGAGTATCGAGACGAGATATTCGGAGGGCTCGCCTCCCGGCGCATCGCGGTGCGTCATGTCCTGCTCTCACCTGACGAAACGATCCTGCGCCAACGGATCGCCCACCGGGCGGCGTTCCCCGACGACCCGGAGACGGTCGACGCGACCGGGCGGTGGGCGTACGACCGCATCGAGCCCTACCGTTCGGCGCTCGGCTGGATCAGCCGGGACGCGCACACCATCGACAACAGCGCGCTCACGCCACGCGAGACGGCCGAGACCATCGCCGAGGCCGTGCGCACCGGCGCGGCCCCGGCCTGCGAGATCGTCCAGACACCCGACCCCACGGCGGAGACCGTCGCGGCCGGCGTGCTGCTCTTCGACGAACACGACCGGGTGCTGCTCGTCGACCCCACGTACAAGCCCGGCTGGGAGTTCCCCGGTGGCGTGGTGGAGGCGGGCGAAGCACCGGCGCAGGCCGGGATCAGGGAGGTGGCCGAGGAAATAGGGATCCGTCTCGCCCACGTGCCCAAACTCCTCGTCGTCGACTGGGAGGCGCCGCAGCCGCCCGGATACGGAGGACTGCGGCTGCTCTTCGACGGCGGAACGCTGGCGGGCGCGGACGCCGAACGGCTGCTCCTGCCCGGTTCCGAACTCCGGGGCTGGCGGTTCGTCACCGAGGAGGAGGCGGCGACCATGCTGCCGCCCACCCGCTACGCACGACTGCGCTGGGCGCTGCGCGCCCGCGAGCGTTCAGCCGTGCTCAACCTGGAGGCCGGAGTCCCGGTCGGCTGAGGCACGCATGACCGCGACCGCGTCGGTGGTGAGGGGATCACCGTGACCGAAGCAGACCGTGGCCGCCTCCAGCGCGGCCAGCCGCCGGAACGAGGCCACGGCCTGCTCGCGGTCGATGTTGAAGACGCCGAGCATCACTTCCCCCACGCCGGCCACGCAGTCACCCGTGAACAGCACCCCGTGTTCCGGCAGATGAAGGCCGATGGACCCCGGGGTGTGGCCGGGGGAGTGGACCACTCGCGCCCCGCCGCCGAACGGCAGCACCGCCCCGTCGGACAGCTCGGTGTCGACCCGGGTCGCAGGGGCCACGGGCACGGTCAGTCCGTGCTCGTACAGCGGGCGCTCCCAGTCGAGCAGCACGGGATCGCCGACCTCCTCCTCGCCGCGGATCACCGGCGCGTCGAGCCGGTGCGCAAGGATCTCGGCGCCGTGGCGGTCGGCGAGCTCCTGGGCCGCCCCGTAGTGGTCGCGATGGCCGTGGGTGATAACGATCCGGGCGATGCGGGCGGGGTCGTGACCGAGCCCGCGCACCGCGTCCTCGATGGCGGACGCCGCGTTCACGTCACCCGCGTCGATCAGGGTCAGTTCGGTCCCGTCGCGCCAGAGGTAGGCCTGGCCGATCGGGAAGCGGAACATGTGCAGCTGGGGAAGTACCTCGACGAGCTCCATGCGGCGAACGTACGCAGCAGCGGGCGTCCGCCGCACGGAACTACGCTACGGGCGAGCTTCGCTCAGCGCGTAGCGGCGGCCGTCGGCCTGCTCAGACGGTCTTCGAGGCGGCGTAGTTCTGCAGGAACAGCGCCTCGGCGACCGAGAGCCGCTCCAGCTCCTCGGGCGACACGCTCTCGTTCACCGCGTGGATCTGGGCCTCGGGCTCGCTCAGCCCGATCAGCAGGATCTCCGCCCGCGGGTACAGCTCGGCGAGCGCGTTGCAGAGCGGGATCGAGCCGCCCATGCCGGAGGACTGCATCTCCTGGCCCGGGTACGCCACGCGCATGGCGTCCGCCATCGCGGTGTACGCGGGGCTCGTGACGTCGGCGCGGAACGGCTGACCCTGGCCGACCTGCTCGACCGAGACCCTCGCCCCCCACGGGGCGTGCGCCCTCAGGTGCGCGGTCAGCAGCTTCGTCGCCTGCTCCGCGTCCTCGCCCGGCGGGACCCGCAGACTGATCTGCGCCCGGGCGCTTGCCTGCACCGAGGGCGTCGCACCCACCACCGCAGGGCAGTCGATCCCGATGACCGTGACCGCGGGCCGCGCCCAGATCCGGTCGGCTACCGTGCCCGTGCTGATCAGCTCGACGCCGTCGAGGACCTTGGCGTCCTTGCGGAACTCCTCCTCCGGGTACTGCAGACCGTCCCACTTCGTGTCCGTCGTGAGGCCGTCGACGGTCGTCGTGCCGTCCTCGGCGCGCAGCGACGCGAGCAGCTGGATCATCGCGGCCAGCGCGTCGGGGGCGGCGCCGCCGAACTGACCTGAGTGCAGGTTCCCTTCGAGGGTGTCGAGCCGTACCCGCAGCATCGTCATCCCGCGCAGCGTCGAGGTGACGGTCGGCAGGCCGACCCGGAAGTTCCCGGTGTCGCCGATCACCACGGTGTCCGCGGCGAGCAGCTCCGGATGCGCCTGCGCGTACTGTTCCAGCCCCCCGGTGCCCTGTTCCTCCGAGCCCTCCGCGATCACCTTCACCGAGACCGGCACCCCGCCGTTGGCCTTGAGGGCGCGCAGCGCGAGGAGGTGCATGATGAAACCGCCCTTGCAGTCGGCCGAGCCCCGGCCGAACCAGCGCCCGTCACGTTCCGTCAGCTCGAACGGCGGGGAGATCCAGGCGGACTCGTCGAGCGGCGGCTGCACGTCGTAGTGCGCGTAGAGCAGCACGGTGGGCGCGCCGGCCGGACCGGGCAGGAAGCCGTAGACGGACTGGGTGCCGTCCGGGGTGTCGAGGAGGGCGACATCCTGGAATCCCTCGGCGCGCAGCGCGTCCGCGACCCACGCGGCGGCCGCCTCGCACTCGCTCTTCGGGAACACCGCGGGATCCGCCACCGACTGGAAGGCCACCAGCTCGGTCAGCTCCGCCTTGGCGCGGGGCATCAGCGAGGCGACGGTCTCGGAAATCGGATGGGCGGTCATGGGCACGCTCCTGGTAGGTGCGACGTTATGGATACATATCCGGGTACATGACCGCCAGGAGTGTGGCGTGGCAGGTACGACGGAGGCTCGGCCGATCCTCCCACAGGAGGGCCTGGCCGTAACGCGCCGTAGGATGCCGGAAGCAGCTTGGGCCACTGGTCGGATCGGGAGCAGAAGCACATCGTGAGCAGCGAGAACGAAGACGCCGGACATGAGCACGAAGAGTCGTCCGTGTGGGACGTCGTCGTAGTCGGCGCCGGACCGGCGGGAGCCTCCGCGGCATATGCGGCGGCTGTCGCCGGCCGTCGGGTACTGCTCCTGGAGAAGGCGGAGCTGCCCCGTTACAAGACGTGCGGCGGCGGCATCATCGGGTATTCGCGCGATTCGCTGCCGCCCGGCTTCGAACTGCCTTTGCGGGACCGGATCCACGCGGTCACGTTCTCGCTGAACGGCAGGCTGGCACGCACCCGCCGCTCCCGGCGCATGCTCTTCGGCCTCATCAACCGTCCCGAGTTCGACGCGGGCCTGGTCGAGGAGGCCCAGAAGGCCGGTGCCGAACTCCGCACCGGGGCCGCGGTGTCGCGGGTGGAGCAGCACGGGGCCGCGGTGCCCGACCGGCGCACGGTCGCGGTCGTGCTGTCCAGCGGCGAGACCGTCCTGGCCCGCGCGGTCGTGGGTGCGGACGGCAGCGCCGGGCGGATAGGAGCACATGTCGGGGTGAAGCTCGACCAGGTGGATCTCGGTCTGGAGGCCGAGATCCCCGTGCCGGAGACCGTCGCGGAGGACTGGGCGGGCCGGGTGCTGATCGACTGGGGCCCCATGCCGGGGAGTTACGGCTGGGTCTTCCCCAAGGGGGACACCCTGACGGTCGGTGTGATCTCGGCGCGCGGCGACGGCGGGGGCACCAAGCGGTACCTGGAGGACTTCATCGCGCGGCTCGGCCTGGCCGGCTTCGAGCCGAAGATCTCCTCCGGTCATCTGACGCGCTGCCGCAGCGACGACTCGCCGCTCTCGCGCGGCCGGGTGCTCGTATGCGGGGACGCGGCCGGGCTGCTGGAGCCGTGGACCCGTGAGGGCATCTCGTTCGCGCTGCGTTCGGGACGCCTCGCCGGCGAGTGGGCGGTGCGGGTGGCCGAGGCGCACGACGCGGTGGACGCCCGCCGCCAGGCGCTCAACTACGCGTTCGCGATCAAGGCCGGCCTCGGCGTCGAGATGAGCGTGGGACGGCGCATGCTGAAGCTCTTCGAGCGGCGCCCGGGCATGCTGCACGCGGTGCTGACGGGCTTCCGTCCCGCGTGGAACGCGTTCGCGGGCATCACCCGGGGGACGACCTCGCTGGCCGAACTGGTCCGCTCGCACCCACTGGCGCAGCGGGCGCTGTCGGCGATGGACCGCTGAGGGCCCGCACGGCATCAGAGGTCCGGCCGGATCGGGACGGTACGGCGATCCGGCCTCGGCTCCCTGCTCGACGGTGATCCGGGCAGGTCGGGGTTCGAACAGGGTCAGGGTGCGACCGCGATCCGGCCCTTGGCTCCCTGCTCGACGGTGATCCGGACCGGGTCAGGGTGCGACGGCGATCCGGCCTTGCGGGGGCCCGCCCGGCGACGATGGGGCCGGGATCAGTGCTCGGCGCGGGCGCTCCGGCCTCCCGCCAGCGCGTCGGCGGCGATCCGTCCACGAGTCGGTGCTCGACCCGCCGATCCGGAGATCCGGAGATCCGGCGATCCGGCGATCCGGCCAAGGGGACCAGCGCCCCCAGGGCTCCACGGGGCGATCCGGCCGCAGGTCCCTGCTCGACGCGGTTGTTCCGCCCGCGAGTCAGCGCTCGACGGTGATCCGGAAGACGGGGTGGTCGGGGCAGGCCGCCAGCAGTTCGGCGTCCGTGGACTTGACCGTGATCCCGTTGAAGTACTGGTTGACCTCCCAGCCCCACCGCTCCAGATAGGCGCGGACGACGATCACCTTGTGCTCGTCGTCCGCGATCTCCACGGCCGTGAAGGCGCGGGTCCTGCGGCCCACCCGCAGCTCGCCGCCGCCCGCGGCCCGCATATTGCGTACCCACTGCGAGTGCCCCCGTGCGGAGACGAGGTACTGCACTCCCTCGTAGGTGTGCGGGTTCACGGGGATGCGCTGGAGCTGTCCGCTCTTACGGCCCCGCACCGACATCTCCTGCGTCCCGAGCAGACTGACGCCGTGCCGCGCCAGCCAGCCGATGGCGCTGTTCATCCGGATGGCGAACGGGCTGCCCTGAAGGTAGTACGGCTGCGCCTGCGACATGGGGACCCCCACCATTTGGGAGAGCGGTGCTCTCGCTTGAGATCAGTGTGCACGGAATCGGCGCTCAAAAGCAAGAGCACTGCTCTCGTTGTTGGTCGGTGCTCCCATGCGTGGCAGACTGGCCGTCATGAGCGCTATCCGGGGAGCCAGGGAACGGGCCCGCATCGAGGTCACCGCCGCCATCAAGGACGAGGCGAGGAAACAGCTCGCGGCCGAAGGCGCGGCGAAGCTCTCGCTGCGTGCCGTGGCGCGCGAACTCGGCATGGTGTCCTCCGCGCTCTACCGCTACTTCCCGAGCCGCGACGAACTGCTCACCGCCCTGATCGTCGACGCGTACGACTCCGTCGGCGAAGCCGCCGAGCGTGCGCACCGGGCCGCCGCTGCCGAGGCCGCCGGGCAAGCCCACCGGCCCGCCGCCCATCTGGCCCGCTGGGCGGCGGTCGCGTGCGCCGTACGGGACTGGGCCCTGGCGCACCCCCATGAGTACGCGCTCATCTACGGCTCGCCGGTGCCCGGCTACACCGCACCCCAGGCCACCGTCGGCCCCGCGTCCCGGGTCGGTCTCCTCCTCGTCGCCGTCGTCGAGGACGCGCACCGCGAGGAGGGGCTCGCGCTGCCGCCGCTCGCCGAGGAGCTGCGTCCCGAGGCCGAACGGCTCGCCGCCGACATCGCCCCGGGTCTGCCGCCGGCGGTCGCCGCGCCGCTCGTCGCCGCGTGGGCACAGCTCTTCGGGCTGCTGTCGTTCGAGATCTTCGGCCAGTTCAACCGCGTGGTGGAGGCCCGCGAGGTCTTCTTCCGCCAGGCCGTGACGGAGCTGGCCCGCACCGTCGGGCTCCTCGGAGGCCGGCGGTAGGCCCGGTGAGCGGTGCCTGAGCCGGCCCGTTCGCCGTACTCCCCAGGGAGTACGGGGGATCACCACGCCCGGCGGACGCCGGGGCGCGGGCGCGCGGTCTAGCGTGGCCGGCATGGAAGAGCGGCGCGCGGAGGCAGACGGCGGTCCCGCCGGGGACCAGGGCGGACCGTCACGTCGACGGGCCTGGGCGCGCGTCGGGCCGGGCCGACCGGCCGGCTCCCGCGGCCCGTGGGGATCGCGGAACGGCAAAGAGCCGCCGCGCTGGCTGACGGGCGACCGGGGGCGGCCCGCCGGCCGGCTGCCCTGGGCGTCCACGATCCTGCTCGGCGTCGTCGTCCTGGCCGGCTCTGCCTTCGCGGCCCGCGGGCAGCTGGACGAGAAGGTCCCGCTCGACCTCTTCGCGCGCCTGCTCCTCATCGCCGCCGTGGCGGTCCTCCTCTTCCGCCACCGGCACCCCGTCGTCGCCGTCTTCGGCGCCTCGGCCGCGGCGACGGTCTATCTCGGGGCCGGCTACCCGTACGGCCCGGTCTTCCTGGCCGTCGCCGTCGGCTGCTTCAGTGCCGTCGTGGCCGGACACCGGCGGGCCGCGTGGTCGGCGGTCGCCCTGGTGTGGGTGGGCCACCTCGTGGTGGCGCACTGGCTCTACCGCTGGCTGCCTCCCGACGGCGACGCCGCGCGGCCCTGGGGGCAGGAGTTGGGCGTCGCCGCCTGGGTAGTGGCCATCATCGTGGCCGCCGAGTTCGTCCGCGTACGCCGTGAGCAGTGGGCCGCTCAGCGGGTCGAGCGGGAACGCGCGGAGAAGCGGCGGGCCGACGAGGAGCGGCTGCGAATGGCCCGTGAGCTCCATGACGTCCTCGCGCACAGCATCTCCGTCATCAACGTCCAGGCAGGTGTCGGACTCGCCCTGCTCGACACCGATCCCGAGCAGGCCCGCACCGCCCTCACCACCATCAAGGCCGCCAGCAGGGAGGCGCTCGGCGAGGTGCGACAGGTCCTGGACACCCTCCGTACGCCCGGTGACGCCCCCCGGGCTCCGGCCCCCGGACTCGACCGGCTTCCCGAGCTGGTCGAACAGGCCGCGAGCGCCGGACTGACCGTCACCGTCGTAACCGACGGCGTACGCGGGGCCGTGCCGCCCGGCGCGGACCTGGCCGCGTTCCGGATCGTCCAGGAGGCGCTGACCAATGTGGTGCGGCATTCCGGTTCGCGTACGGCTGAGGTCCGGGTCGGTTACGGGCCGGACCGCATCACGCTCCGGATCGACGACGAGGGTCCCGCGACCGGCACGGACGCCGGGGGCAGCGGCAACGGACTGGCCGGGATGCGGGAGCGGGCGGTGGCTCTGGGTGGCACGATCGAGGCGGGGACCCGGCCCGACGGCGGCTTCCGGGTACGGGCCGCACTTCCGCTGCCGGCCGGCGGGCCGGGCGGCGCGGCGCACGAGGAGGAGACACCGTGATGCGCGTACTGCTCGCCGATGACCAGTCGCTGGTCCGGGCGGGGTTCCGGGCCCTGCTGGACGCCCAGCCGGACATCGAGGTGGCGGGCGAGGCGTCGGACGGGGAGGAGGCCGTCCGGCTGGTGCGTGAACTGCGCCCGGACGTCGTGCTGATGGACATCCGGATGCCGCGTCTCGACGGCCTCGCCGCGACCCGCGCCGTCACCGGGGACCCCGCGCTGGACGAGGTGAAGGTGATCATGCTCACCACCTTCGAACTCGATGAGTACGTCTTCGAGGCGATCCGCTCCGGAGCCTCCGGTTTCCTGGTCAAGGACACCGAACCGGAAGAGCTGCTGCGGGCCGTCAGGGCGGTGGTCGGCGGGGACGCGCTGCTGTCGCCGAGTGTCACGCGCCGGCTGATCGCCGAGTTCGCGGCGCGGTCCAAGGAGCCCGCCGCGGCGACCGGGCTGAGCGCGCTGACCGATCGGGAAAGGGAGGTGATGGCGCTGGTCGGCATCGGCCTGTCCAACGAGGAGATCGCCCGCCGTCTCGTCGTCAGCCCGCTCACCGCCAAGACCCACGTCAGCCGGACCATGGTGAAGCTCGGCGCCCGCGACCGGGCCCAACTGGTCGTGCTGGCCTACGAGTCGGGGCTGGTGCGGCCGGGCTGGCTGGGCTGATCGGGCAGTACGGGGCCGTGCCTGCCGACCTCGCGCTCGGTGTCGCGGCGCCTGAACCGCCCCAGCACGTCGACGACGCGGCCGATGAAGACCAGTACGGCCACGGCGGCCGCGGCCACGAGCAGCCCGGGGCTCACACCGCCGCCCGGCGCCAGGAGGAGGACGGGGGCGCAGACCGTGGCGAACGCGGCCGCCGCCAGCAGGCCGCCCGTCACCACGGCGAAGCCGATCTCGACGGTCATGGCGTCCCGGTCCGCCTGGCTTCGGTGTCCCATGTCCGAAGTGTCACAGGTGCGGTGGCGGGCGGACAAGCCCGCCCGCCGCGTGTCCCCGCGGTCTCAGGACCAGGTGACCGAGGAGTTCTCCCGCCACACCCGGGCGAGGTCCGGGTCGCCCGTCACCGTGAGAGCCGTGAGCGGCCGCCGGTTCCAGAGCGTGAGGTAGAGCTCCTGGGCCGAGGCGCTCAACTCGCAGTCGACGGGCGGCAGCCCGGACGGCACCGCCTCGCGCACGGCTGCCGGCGGCTCGGCGGACAGCCGTACGGTCCACACGGTGCCGGTGTCCGTCGCCCGCACGCGCAACGTGCGCGGTACGTCGGTTCGCACCCGGCTCTTGGGACGGGCGTGGAAACCGGTGAGCAGCTCGTCGATGCCGTCCACCGCGTGGCCGGACGCGACGGGGGAAAGGGGTCCGCCGCGCGCAGACTCGGCGTCCACCCGGTGGATCGTCGTCTCGTGGGCCTGTCGTCGCGCCCAGAAGGCCAGGGGCGACGGCGCCGCGAAGAAGGCCCAGCAGTCCAGGTCCTCCGGTGCGCGCTCCAACGCCTCCACCAGATGCCGGTGCCCGGCGCGGAACCGGTCGAGCAGCGCGGGCCCGTCCAGGTCCGGCTCCCCGGCGTCGGGGACGTAGGCGGTGTGGCCCTCGGTCACGAAGGCGGCCGCCCAGGTGTGGACCATCGCGGTGTGCCTGAGCAGGTCACGCACCTGCCAGCCAGGACAGGTCGGCACCGGCGCCCCGGCCCCCGCCTGCTCGGCCGCGTCCGCCAGCAACCCGCCCTCGGCGGCCAGGCACTGTATGTGCTCCGTGATCTTCATGGCAGGGATTGTGCCAGGGGATCAGGCGCCCTGGGGGCGGGCCTGACGGGACCGGCCGCCGCGCAGCACACGTACGAACCAGCCCAGGGCGAGCGACTGCACCAGCACGGACACCACCAGGGCCACGTACAGGAACCAGGCGGGCCCCGCCGTCTCCGCGCCCCACGTGGCACTGCCGGCCAGGAAGACGAAGACGGTCGGCGCCGCCAGGAGGAACAGCCACACCCCGGCGAACGAGGCGTCCTCGTGGGAGACGAACACCGTGTCCACGGTGACGAACACGGCGGTCGCCGCCACCGCGCCGAGGTAGATCAGGGATGCGGCGTTCCCGAAGGTGAGCCGTGCGAGCGCGCGGACGTGCTGCCTGGTCAGGACCGGCTTGTTCATGGTGTGCTCCCCGTCGGATGGCCTACGTCTTCATCCTGCGTCGGGAGAACCGTTCCTGCCTGAGTACCGCTACTCACTCGATCATGTGTACGCGGCCTTGCGTGCGCCGTACCCCAGTGCCGCCGCGGCCAGGGCCAGCAGCGCCACCGTGGTCAGGGCCACGGGCAGGGAGAACCAGTCGGCCAGGAAGCCGATCGCCGGCGGTCCGAGGAGCATGCCGCCGTAGCCGAGTGTCGAGGCGGCGGCCACTCCGCCGGGACCGGCCAGCTCGCCGGCCCTGCCGACCGCCACCGGGAAGATGTTGGCCAGGCCGAGTCCGGTGACGGCGAAGCCGAGGAGGGCGAGCCAGGTGGCCGGGGCGAGTGAGCCGATCAGCATCCCGGCTGCCGCGGTGGTGCCGCCGGCGACCAGGGTGCGGGTCTGTCCGAGCCGTTCGAGCAGTGCCGTGCCGGTGAGCCGGCCCACCGTCATGAAGAGCGCGAACAGTGAGTATCCGGCTGCCGCCACCCCGGGGTGGGCGTGCAGGTCCTGTTCCAGGTGGAGGGCGCCCCAGTCGGCCAGGGCGCCTTCGCCGTACGCGGTGCAGAGCGCGATCACGCCGAACAGGGCCACCACGCGGCGCGCCCGTCCGCTCAGGCGCTGGGGACCCTCGCCGCCGCCGGCCGGCGTGGAAAGGGGCGTGCGCGACGGGTGGCGCAGCAGGACCGGTCCCGCGCAGGCCGTGACGAGCAGTCCGATTCCGGTCAGCCAGAGCAGATGCGCGGAGGGTGTGAGGCTGCCCGCGACGAGACCGCCCAGTCCGGCGCCGATCATGCCGCCGAGGCTGAACGCCGCGTGGAAGCTGGGCATGACGGGACGGCGCAGATCGGCGACCAGGTCCACTGCCGCGCTGTTCATGGCCACGTTCGTCCCGCCGTACGCGGCGCCGAACGCCAGCAGCACCAGCCCGAGGGAGAGTGCTGAATGGGTGCGGGCGGGCAGGGCGATGCTGAGCGACAGCAGGACGCTACAGACCACGGTGACCGGATGGCTGCCGAAACGGCGGCAGAGCCGGCCGGTCAGCATCATGGTGATCACGGCGCCGGCGGATACGCCGAGAAGTGCGAGGCCGAGGGTGGAGGCCGAGGCGCCGGTCTGCTGCTTGATGGCGGGGATGCGGACCACCCAGCCGGCGAACAGGAACCCGTCGAGGGCGAAGAACACGGTCAGCGCGGTGCGGAGGCGTGTCGACGAAGGTGGGGCGGTGTTGCCGCCCGGTCCCCCCGGCAGTGCCGTCCGCAGTTTGTTTAGTTGCGGCACAAACTCACCATAGAGTCCCGTGGGCAACGGGCGCAAGAGGGCCGCCCGCGCGGGACGGATGCCGTACCGCGGTCGGCGGTTCCGGGCCGCCCGGCGGGGCGGCGCGGGGGAGAAGCCGGACACCACGGCGTCCGCATCGCCTCCGGATCATGGGAGACTCGCCCCCATGAACGGCAAGGGGACCACCACCCGGACGAAGTTGGAGAGGGGCCGCAGCGCGCTCGGGCCCGCGCTGGAACTGGTCCACACCGGACGCGCGCCCACCCGCGCCGTCCTCACCTCCGAGCTGGGTGTCACCCGTGCCACCGCCGGCGCGGTCGCCGCGGAACTGGAGGCGCTCGGCCTGATCCAGGTCGACTCCAGCCCCGGCTCGGCCGCCGGCTCGCAGGGCCGGCCCTCGCACCGGCTGGCCGTGCGCGAGTCCGGTCCGGTGGCACTCGCCGCCCAGGTGCACTCGGACGGGTTCCGCGCCGCGCTGGTCGGGCTCGGCGGCCGGCTCGTCGCGACCGTCCCCGGCTGCGTCACCATCACCGCCGATCCCGCGCAGGTCATCGGCGAAGTCGTGGACGACTGCGCGCGATTGCTGCGCGACAGTGGCCTGCGCTGCGTCGGGGCGGGCCTCGCGGTGCCCTCCGCGGTCGCCGAGCCGGACGGCACCGCCCTCAACCCGCTCCACATCGCCTGGCCCGCCGGCGCCCCGGTCCGCGAGATCTTCGCCACGTGCGTCCGCGAAGCGGGCATCACCGGACCGGCGTTCACCGGGAACGACGTGAACCTGGCCGCACTCGCGGAGCACCGTCACGGGGCGGGACGCGGGGCCCAGCACCTGCTGTGCGTCGCCACCGGCCACCGTGGCGTCGGCGGCGCGCTCGTCCTGGACGGCCGTCTGCACACCGGGAGTTCCGGACTCGCCCTGGAGGTCGGTCATCTCACCGTCAACCCCGAGGGCCGCCCCTGCCACTGCGGCGGCCGCGGCTGCCTCGACGTCGAGACCGACCCGCTCGCCTTCCTGACCGCCGCCGGACGCGCACCCGGCCCCGAGGAGTCGCTGCTCAAGCAGTCCGGGGACCTGCTGCGCAACGAGTACGGTGACGCGGCGGTGCGCAACGCGGCGGAGGAACTGATCGACCGGCTGGGCCTCGGGCTCGCCGGGCTCGTCAACATCCTCAACCCGGACCGCATCATCCTCGGCGGTCTGCACCGCGCCCTGCTGGACGCCGACCCGGAACGGCTGCGCGCGGTGGTCGCGGACCGCAGCCTGTGGGGGCGCAGCGGCAGCGTGCCGATCCTGCCCTGCACCCTCGACCACAACAGCCTGGTGGGGGCGGCGGAGCTGGCCTGGCAGCCGGTGCTGGACGACCCGCTCGGCGCGCTCACCTGAGGATGGCGCCGGCCCGCGCCGAGGCCGCGCGCCCGCCCTCAGCCGGCCTTCGTCGGCGCCTCGAACGCGAACGCCCGCGCCGGGTTGGCGACCAGCATGCCCTCCACGGTCTTCGCTCCCAGCACCTCGGCCAGCCGGGGACGCAGCCGGTGCAGCAGATGCGGCATGCCCGGCGTCTCCGGCACGGTGGTGTCGCCGCCCAGCAGCAACTGCCCGCCGAACCCGGCCTCGGCCAGCGCCGCGAGTTCCTCCGGGAGCCGCCAGTCCGTCGCGTGGTGGGCGCGCGACGGACCGTCGAACGCGAGGAACGCCCCGGCCCGCGCCACCTCCCGCTGCTGGGCGCCGTCCGGGGAACGGCCGAGATGACCGAGGATCACCCGGTGCGGCGGCACACCCCCGTGGCCGCACAGCAGGTCGAGCACGTCCGAAGCGGCCGTGCCCAGCTCCAGATGGACGGCGATCGGCGCGCCCGTGCGGTGGTGTGCCTCGGCCGCCGCCGTCATGGTGAGCCGGGCGTGGGCGTCGACCGTGTGGAAGGCGCCGGCCACCTTGATCAGGCCCGCCCGCACCGGCGTCGAACCGATCCCGTCGGTCAGCTCCGAGACGAACAGTGAGGCGAGATCGTCCCGGATGCGGTCGAGCAGGGCGGCCGGGTAGTGCACGGCCTGGTGCAGACCCGTCGCCGCCACCACGTGCGTACCCGTCGAGCGGGACAGCTCGGCCAGCGCATCGGCCCGGCGCCCCATGCCGTACGGCGTCCACTGCACCACGGACCGGCCGCCGAACCCGGCGAAGGCCCGCAGCCGTCCGGCCGCCGCCACCGGGTCGTCGAGCTCCTGGCCCGGCAGCACGGGACTGCGCAGGAAGAGGTGGTCGTGGGCGTCGCACACACCGAGCTCCCGCGCGGGGATGTCCCCGAGGACGGTGCGGACCGCGGCTACCACCGGCGTCCCTCCCCGAGCTGTTCGCGCTCCGGCCGGCTGAGGTGGAGCACCTCGTAGCGGTCGCCGGCCTCCTGCGGCGCCGGGTGGTCCCAGAGCGTGAAGTGGAGCAGTTCCCCGTGACGGGGATCGGCCGCCAGCGCCGTGGCGACCGCGCCGGGCGCCTTCGCGAGCCGCCGGCTCTCCTCCAGCGCGGCCCCGACCGCGTCCGCCGGAGTGGCCGAGGGCGCTACGGGCGAGCGCAGGCGGGTGGCCGAGCGGGGGAGTGCGGCCGGGGAAGGGCCCTCCGCGTAGGACAGGCCGGTCCAGTGCTGCACTTCGGGGCGCCCGAAGTCCTGCACGATGCCGTGGAATCCGGGGCCCCGGAGAAAGGAGTTCATGCCCTCGGGCGTGGTCCACAGGTAGAGCGGCGCGTACTGGTTGACCGGCGAGTCCTCGCCGCGCTCCCGCATCAGGTACGCCTTGAGGCCGAGCCCCGGGAAGGCGTCCATGAGATGGCCCCTCGTCGCCACCCGGTCACGGATGATGCCCATGTGGTAGTCGGCGGGCAGGGTGATCTCGTACTGCATGACGTGCACGGTGCGCTCCTCAGGCTGCCGGGTACTCGGGGACACGGGCGTCGGAGTGCCGGCGGATGGTGCTGCCGTCCGCGCTCCTGGTGATGCGCATGCGCGAGGTGCTCCTGGGGGTGGGGGACGTACGGACGCAGGTCAGGCGGCGTACGGCGGAAGGTCAGGCGGCGTCGGTAGGCGGCGCGAGGAGCGCCAGCAGGCCGCGGGCGGCCGCGTCGAACGCGTCCGTCGAGCCCGAGGCGCGGGCCAGCACATAGCCGCCCTGTACGGTCGCGACGACCGCCGCCGCGATGTCCTCGGGTACCAGGGAGCGGTCGAACTCGCCCCGGTCCAGGCCCTCCTGCACGATCGCGGTGAGCCGCCCGCGGAGCCAGGCGATCGTCTCGTCGACGGGAGCCCGCAGTTCGTCGCTCGCGATGACCTCCGGATCCATCGTCAGCCGCCCCACCGGGCAGCCGCGCAGCACGTCGCGCTCGCGCAGCAGGTAGCCCGAGATCCGCTCGTACGCCGACCCGGGCGCGTCCAGCACCCGGCCCGCGGTCCCGCGCAGCTCCTCGGCCGTGCGGCGGATGGCCGTCAGCGCCAGGTCCGGTTTTCCGGCGAAGTGGTGGTACATGCTGCCCTGACCGGCGCCGGCGTGCTGCTGGATGGCCTTGGGGCTGGTGCCCACGTAGCCGCGCTCCCACAGGAGCTCCCTGGTGGCTTCGATCAGGCGGTCCGATGCGCTCATGCGGGTACTGTACATACCAGTAGGTACAGAATCCAGACCCTGGGGCCCGGCGGCCCGGAGCAGCCGTGGGGGCCGCCGTCTACTCCCGGTGCGGTACGCGCACCGCCGCCGGCCGTACGACGACGCGGACCCCCCTCCGGAGACAGGCTCGGTAGTGACAGAAAGAGTGCAGCCGCACCGCGAACCGAGGAGCTGACCGAGATGAACACCCTGGCCTTCGACGGCGGACCCGGACCGTGGGTCCTCCTCTTCCCGCTCGTCTGGGCGGCCGTCGTCATCACCGTCGTCACCCTCCTGCGACGCACCGCGTGGCGGGGCCGGCGCGGCCCGTGGCAGGTTCGTGCCGAGCGGAACGGCCCCGCCGAGACGTCACCGATCACCTTGCTCGGGCGGCGCTTCGCCGCCGGGGAGATTGACGAGGACGAGTACTGGC
Organism: Streptomyces sp. NPDC005803; assembly: GCF_040630435.1. Taxonomy (NCBI): domain Bacteria; kingdom Bacillati; phylum Actinomycetota; class Actinomycetes; order Kitasatosporales; family Streptomycetaceae; genus Streptomyces; species Streptomyces sp. NPDC005803. The sequence goes on from NZ_JBEXXO010000010.1 coordinate 29,851, forward strand.
GCCGCCTCTCCGTCCTCGACGAGCAGTTCGGCACCCTCGGCAAGGGCGGTGCGCCATGACCGCCATCGCACCCGTCATCTCCACCACGACCGGTCATCGGTCACTCTGAGGAGCCGTCCCCGGCCCGTGGCGGATCAGCGCACGGCGGCGGATGCGGTACATCGCACGACGCGGAAGCGCCCGCACACCGGAGGGGTGCGGGCGCTCCGACGGCGGAGGGGGTTCCGTGCCACCGGGCCGCGGGGACGTCCTGGCTTCTGCCGTGCGTCCGCCCTGGACGACGGGACGGTCCTCGGCGGCACGGCCGGACGGTCCTCGGCGGCACGGCGGGGTGGGCCCCCTTCCGGCGGGACCGCTGCCACCGCGTCGTCAGCCGACGACCACCGACCGGGCCACCGAGGGGGACACGCCTTCCGGCGCCGTGAGGCCGTTCAGGTCGAACGGTCCGTCGGTCGTCGCCCCGTACAGCGCGTGCGGTGGCTGCGTGGCGAACAGGGAGGGGGTGGGAAGGGTGAACCAGACCACCTTTCCCGCACCGCCCCGGGGACGGACGCCCCAGCTCTCGCTGACCGCGGCGATCAGTGCGAGTCCGCGCCCCGACGTACTGGAGTCACCGGCCTCGCGCACGGTCGGCAGCCGTGGGTCGTGGTCATGGACGGACACCGTCAGCCGGTCGAGCAGCAGCTCGACCTCGACGGTGCATGACTTGTCCGGCTGTGCGTGCCGGTGGACGTTGGTCAGCAGTTCTGTGACGCCGAGCGCCGCCGGGTCGATCAGGGGATCGAGATGCCAGTAGCGCAACTGCGCCGAGATGATTCTGCGGACCTGACCGATCCGCGACGGCAGGGCCTGGAGCTCCACCGTGCAGTGCCTGCTTGGCTCGCTGATCACGGCTGCGACTCCCCGAAGTAGGTCCGGAAGAAGACGGAGGAACGGATCCAGCAGATGGCTGGCTGGTGATTCCGGCCGGCGGCCTGGATCACAGTGTCACCGCCGGTGAACCATGAGTGACGTGTACCCAATGTCGCCCAGCCGTCACGGCTCCGCAACTCGCGGTGTCCCCGCCGCGCCGCTCCGTCAGCGCCGCCGCCCGCCCGCCCGCTGCACGGCTTCGAGGAAGCGGCGCGCAGGGGTGGGGTCATCGGGCTTGTCGCGACGCCGGGGCATCGTCAGCCGGTACCGCGTCCCGTTCACCCGCGCCACCGTCGCGTCCTTGCCCGCGAACCACGGCCGGCCCGCGCTCACCGTCCCCGCCGGCGCGCTGTCGATCTCCCGGCCGTAGCTGGTGAGCAGGGCCACCCGGCCGTCCTTCACGGTCACCTGTCCGGCCCGGCTGAGCGAACGCGCCCACCGTTCGATGCGTACGCCCGTCTCACTGAACTCGGTTTCGCGCACGGCCCCTTCGCCCCCTTCATCACACCCCTGACAGGAAGTGTGCACACCCAGGGGCATGTGCACCAGAGTGGAACGGGACCGAAGGTCCGTTCCCCCACGCGGGGGTCCGTCCGCCGGTGCCGCCCACGACGCCAAGGCAGTGCTATGGAGTATCAAAGTCAACGTTTGCCCAGGTAGGGGGCATATCGTGGGACCGCTGAGACCGGTCGTACGAGGAGAAGCGCGCTGATGGGCACGAGTGAGCACAGGCACGACGGCGATACGGTGGCGACCGTCGACATCGACCGCACCGACCTGGCGTACCGCGCCTGGCTCAAGGAGGCCGTCCGCAAGGTCCAGGCCGACGCCAACCGCTCCGCCGACACCCACCTGCTCCGCTTTCCGCTGCCCGAGAGCTGGGGCATCGACCTCTACCTCAAGGACGAGTCGACCCATCCCACCGGGAGCCTCAAGCACCGGCTGGCCCGGTCGCTGTTCCTCTACGGGCTCTGCAACGGCTGGATCCGGCCCGGCAAGCCCGTGATCGAGGCGTCCAGCGGTTCGACCGCGGTCTCGGAGGCGTACTTCGCGAAGCTGATCGGTGTCCCGTTCATCGCCGTGATGCCCCGCACCACCAGTCCCGAGAAGTGCCGCCTCATCGAATTCCACGGCGGCCGCTGCCACTTCGTCGACGACGCGCGCACGATCTACGCGGAGTCCGCCGGGCTCGCCGCGGAGACCGGCGGTCACTACATGGACCAGTTCACCTACGCCGAGCGGGCCACGGACTGGCGGGGCAACAACAACATCGCGGAGTCCATCTACCAGCAGCTGAGGATGGAGCGGTACCCCGAGCCCGCCTGGATCGTCGCCACGGCGGGCACGGGCGGCACCTCGGCCACCATCGCGCGGTACGTGCACTACATGCAGCACGACACCCGCATCTGCGTGCCCGACCCGGAGAACTCCTGCTTCTTCGACGGCTGGACGCACCACGACCCCCACGCCACCAGCGACTGCGGCTCCCGCATCGAGGGCATCGGCAGGCCGCGGATGGAACCGAGCTTCGTGCCGGGCGCCATCGACCGCATGATGAAGGTCCCGGACGCGGCCACCGTCGCGGCCGTGCGCGCCCTGGAGCGGGCCATCGGGCGCAAGGCGGGAGGCTCCACCGGCACCGGGCTGTGGAGCGCCTTCAAGCTGGTCGCCGAGATGGTCGCGCAGGGCCGTACCGGCAGCGTCGTCACCCTGATCTGCGACCCGGGCGACCGCTACCTCGACAAGTACTACTCCGACACCTGGCTGGCCGCGCAGGGCCTGGACATCGCCCCGTACGCGCGGACGATCGACCACTTCCTGACCACCGGCAACTGGCCCGGGCAGCAGGGCAGTCCGGCCTGACCGGGCGGTCACGAAACCGTCCGGGCGCGGGCCCGGCGGCTGCGTACCTCAGGCGGCGGTCGCCGAGAGCCGCCGGTCGAGGTTGTCCACCGCGTCCCGGAACGACCTGCCCACCGCCGGCCGAGCCCGCCGCAGCGTGAACCGGAACAGCGGCGAACCATCGGCCGCGAAGGTCCACCGCACCTGCGTGCCGGTACCCGACGGGCTCAGCCGCCACTCCTCCAACAGGGCCCGCAGACCCGGCGCGTTGGACCGGTCGACCCGGTAGGCATACCGCTCGCCGGGATCGGTGGCGACGACCGTCTCCCGGAACGCGAGCCCGCCCCGCAGCCGCACCTCGCGCCCCGCACCACCGTCGAGCGGCAGCGCCGCCGTCACCGCCGTGAACCAGCCGGGCCAGCCCTCCACGTCGTCGGCCAGGGCGCGGTACACGGCATCGGGCGGCGCCGAGACCTCGGCGACGAAGACCAGCCGGAGCGGGGCGGAATCGACGAAGTCGAGGTCTACGGAGCGGAGTCGGCGTGCCATGGACGCACCTCCCGTGCGGTCGGCGGCGGACGGGTTCGCGCACACCCTAGCTGGCGCCCCGTCAGATGTCGCCGGATCCGGCGGCCCCGCATCACGACGCGTGACGTGGAGTGGCCGGTGCGCCACCGCGGTCCGGATCCCTCAGCGACGGTGCGCCACCGCGGCCCGGGCTCCCGTACGGCCGGTGCGCCACCGCGGTCCGGGTTCCCGTACGGCCGGACGGTCAGCCGTACGGCTGTGCCGGGCGGTCCAGCATGGAGTCGAGCACCCGGCCGAAGACCCGCCGGCCCGTCGCGGCGATCAGCGGATCACCCCACCGCGGCAGCAGCCGCACGCCCAGCTCCTCCACCCACACCACGCGGGAGCCGGCACGGTCGGGGTACACATCGATCGAAGCCCGGCCCCGCACCACCCGGCCGCGCTTCTCCAGCCGGCACAACCCCGCCCTGCCACCGGCCGGCGGCGTCCACCGCACCACTTCCATCGGGTCGTCGACCGCCAGCGGACCGATCCCCGTACGGGCCACGAAGACCGTGCCGACCCGGGTCGGCAGCCCGGTGGGCACGGTGATCGTCGTCAGCGGGACGTGCGCGGCGTGCCGCTCCCAGTCCGTCACCCGGCGCCAGGACTCGGCTGCGGGCAGAGGGGTGAAGCGCTCGATCCGGAAGACGGCCACACATCGATCCTAGGACGTCACGGCTTCGGCGCGAGGTGAGCGGAATCCGTGGCTCAGTCCCGCGCCGGCTCGTCGCCCGCGCTCCGGCCCGCCACCACCAGGCCCGGCAGGTGCTCCTCGATCTCCTCGCGCGCGCCCCCGGACAGACCGGCGTCCGTGACGAACGTGTGCACCTGCTCCAGCGTGGCGAACGAACTCAGGCCCACCGTCCCCCACTTCGTGTGATCGGCGACCACCACCACGCGCCGCGCCGACTCGACGAAGCGGCGGTTCGTCTCGGCCTCCGCCAGATTCGGCGTGGACAGTCCGCCCTCCACCGAGATCCCGTGCACACCGAGGAAGAGCACATCGAAGTGGAGCGAGGCGATCGCCCGGTCGGCGACGGGGCCGACCAGCGAGTCGGACGGGGTCCGGACCCCTCCGGTGAGCACCACGGTCGCTGCCCCGGGCCGCGAACCCGGCGAGCCCGGCCGCTGCGCGGCGTGGAACACGTCCGCGACCCGCACCGAGTTGGTCACCACCGTCAGGTCCGGCACGTCCAGCAGATGCTGGGCGAGGGCGTAGGTGGTGGTACCGCCGGAGAGGGCGATGGCGCTGCCGGGCACGGCCATCGTGGCGGCGGTCCGTGCGATGTCCTCCTTGGCGGTCAGCTCCAGCGCCGACTTCGCCTCGAAGCCGGGCTCGTGCGTACTCGCCTCGACGACAGGCACCGCCCCGCCGTGCACCTTCTCGATGACCCCCTGGCGGGCCAGCGCGTCCAGGTCCCGGCGGACGGTCATGTCGGAGACGCTCAGCTTCCGGGTCAGCTCGTTGACCCTGACCCCGCCACGCCTGCGCACCTCGTCGAGGATCAGCGCACGCCGCTGCTCCGCGAGCAGATTCTGATTCTCGCTCAACGCAGTGCCCGGTCCTTCCTTCTGGCCGTGCGGTCGCCCATACCGACCGCTCATCCTGCCACGCGGTGTCGCGGGCCGCCGCACTGGGGAGATTCCGTAAGAGCGGTGCGGGCACCCGGGATCGTCCACCACTGTGGTGACCGGGCATCAGCAGCGTCCCCTCCCGGCTTCCCCCTTCGAGAGCGAGTCACCCCGTGCCACCTGCCACCCCGGACCCGCAGAACGAACGGCCCGCACTGGAGTTGCTGGTCCACGGCGTGGGCGGAACCACGCCCCAGGAGATGCTCGTCGATCCGCGCACGGTACGGGTCACCGGTGACGCCACCGCCGCCATCTACCGCCGCTCCGGCGACATCGACGCCGAGTCCCACCCCGAGCGCTACCGGGACCGGCCCATCGCCGAGGCGTACTGCTGGTCCAACCTGACATCCGGCAACGGCTCCCGTGCGCTGTGGCTCCTGCTGCTCCCGTTCATGGTGATCAACCTCGCCCACTGGATGCGCCCGGCCGCCGCGCGCCGCCCCCGGGCGGTCAGGCTGTACGGCGTACTCGTCCGGCTCCTCGCACTGAGCCTGACCGTGCTGCTGACCGCCGCCGTCTGCGAGGTCGCTCTCGATCTGACCGCCTGGCAGTGCGCGGGGGTCGCGGCCTGCTCCGACCAGCGGTCGTGGCTGGGCTTCCTGTCGGCCTCGCAGGGCGGCTGGTGGTCCCAGCCGGGCCGTCGCCTCGCCCTCGCCGCGCTGGCGCCGACCGCGCTGGTGGGACTGCTCTGGTACCTCTCCAACCGGACCTGGAGCGCCTACGAGTCCCAGCGCCCGCTCACCGGCACGGACCCGGACGACGACACGCCGCCGTCCGCCCCCGGCACGGCCCCCGTGGTGCGGCCCGCGCTCGCACGGCCGGGGTTCTGGTACGGGCGCCGGCTCGTCGCCCGGCTGCGTGCCGCCCACACCGCCGCCGGATTCCTCACCGTCACCGCCTTCGTCACGGGTGCGACGGGCCTCCGGGACCGTTCCGTCACCGGACCGGTGCCCGAGGCGCCCGGCCGGCTGATCGAGGTGCTGCTCGTCGGGGGAACGCTCGTCGTGGTCTGGGTCGTCTGCCGGCGCGGCCGGAGCGAACGGCGCCTCGACAACCGGCTCGACCGCGCCGTCGTCACGTATCTGCCCGCGTCCGCCCTCGTCCTGCTCGTCCTCGCCGCGGTGCACGCCGCCTGGTCGCGCCCCGGCTGGATCTCCGCCGGGGCGCTTCCCGGTGACGTCGTGTTCCGCGCGGTGACCCTCGCGCAGGGTGTGCTCGTCGTCCTCCTCGCCGGCGTGGCGCTGAACCTGTACCGGGGCAGCCCGGAGCCGCGCACCGTCATGCGGGGGCTCGGCGGTCCCGCCGTCGCGATGCTCGCCTGCGCGCTCGGCGGTGTGATGACCGGCGGTGTGGCCCAGCGCGTCGCGGACTGGCTCGATGGCCCCGGCAGCCCCGGGATGGGCCGCAGCGCCTTTATAGAGGGACCGCCGGTGCTCCTCAGCTGGCAGGCCTCCGTGATCCCCGTGCTCCTGGTGTTGCTCGTGGTCCCGGGCCTCGTGCTCGTCCTGCGCACGTACCGCGCGGCCCGCCGTCTGGAGCCGCTGATCGACGAGGAGTACGAGGAGGAACGGCCCGATCCCGTGCGGACCCGGCAGATCGCCCGGATCCGCGCCATGGCCGCGCTCACCGACTCCGCGCCCGGCATGGTGGGGCTGGTCTCCGGCGCCACGCTGCTGCTCGGTGCGGCGGCCGCCGGCGGGGCGTGGGCGAGCGGACAGGTGCCCGGCCTCGCGATGGACGGCAGCAGCCCGTTCGTCGAGTCGGTGGCCGAGGCGGCGCAGTCCACCGGCTCCTGGCTCATCGGCTTCGGCTTCCTGGTCTTCGTCGCGTGCGGGCGGCGGGCGTACCGGGACGCCTCGGCCAGGCGCACCATCGGCATCCTCTGGGACGTGGGCACGTTCTGGCCGCGCGCCGCGCATCCCTTCGCCCCGCCGTGCTACGCCGAGCGGGCCGTCCCCGACCTGGCCTCACGCATGTGCGGCTGGACCGCGCGGACCCACGGCCGGCTCGTCATCTCGGGCCACTCCCAGGGCAGCGTCCTGGCCGCCTCCGCGGTCTGGCAGCTGCCCGCCGAGACCCGCGGCCGGGTCGCCCTGCTCACCTACGGCTCGCCGGTCGAACGCCTCTACGGACGCTGGTTCCCGGCCTACTTCGGACCCGTCCAGTTGCACGGCCTGCACCGGTCGGTGCACTGCTGGCGCAACCTGTGGCGGCCCACCGACCCGATCGGCGGCCAGGTACGGCTCGGCGAGGAGTCCGGGCCCGAGGTGGACCGGGGCCCGCTCAAGGATCCGCTGGTCTACGGGCGCACCCCCGAACACCCGCTTCCCGAGCCGGTGCTGGGGCACTCCGACTACCAGGCGGACCCCGTCTTCGCCCAGGAGCGTGCCGCACTCCTGGAACGGCTCGTCCCCGTCCTGCCCCATCAGGCGGACGAGTCCGGGAGCGGGCTCAGGGGAGTTCCGGGAGGTCTTCCGGGTACAGCAGAGTGAGGTCGTCCGTGCTCGTCTCGGCGAGCTGGGCGACCCGGCCCGCATGCCGCTCGACCATCGACTCGAAGGTCTGGCGGGCCGTGCGGCCGTTGCCGAAGGCCGGCCCCTTGGGCAGTTCGGTGAAGTACTTCAGGAGCGCCTCCCCGGTCCCGGGCGCCAGGCTGTACTCCTGCTCCTCGGTCTGCTGCTCGACGATGCGAAGGAGCTCGTCGGGCCCGTAGTCGCTGAAGGTGATCGTCCGTGAGAAGCGGGACGCCACGCCCGGGTTGACGGTCAGGAACCGTTCCATCTCGTGGGTGTACCCGGCGACGATGACGACCACCGCGTCCCGGTGGTCCTCCATCAGCTTCACCAGTGTGTCGATCGCCTCCCGGCCGAAGTCCCGGCCGGAGTCCTCGGGGGACAGGGCGTACGCCTCGTCGACGAAGAGCACCCCGCCACGCGCCCGTTCGAAGGCCTCCTGGGTGCGGATGGCGGTCGAGCCGATGTGCTCGCCCACCAGGTCGACCCGGGACACCTCGACCAGATGGCCCCGCTCCAGCACCCCGAGTGAGGCCAGGATCTCGCCGTACAGCCGGGCCACCGTCGTCTTGCCGGTGCCCGGGGAACCGGTGAAGACGAGGTGGCGGCGGACCGAGGCCGCCTTCAGGCCGGCGAGCTGACGCCGGCGCCCCACCTCGATCATGTCGGTGAGGGCGCGGACCTCGCGCTTGACGCTGTCGAGGCCGACCAGCGCGTCCAGTTCGCCGAGCACCGCCGCGGACGTACGCGCGGGCTCGGCCGGCACCTCCGCCACCACGGGCGCCACCGCACGCGGCGCGGGGACCGCGCCCAGCAGCCCCGGGGCCGACTGGGTGGCCGTCAGCACGGCGGGCGGCGGGGGAGTGGCGGTGCGCAGCCCGCTCTCGTCGCTGGTGCAGTCCTCCACGACCGGCCCGGGGGCCGACGGGTCACCGTGGGATCCGCCCTCCGGGAGCTCGTAACCGCCGCGGGCGCACCGCTCCGTGCGGCAGCGTGTCAGCGTCGTACGGCAGCCGTCCATCACATGGAAGCCGTATCCCTCGCTGCCCGTGACGCGGCAGCTGTGGAACGTACCGCGCCCCTCGGCCGACACGTAGAAACCGGCCTCGGCGGGGGAGGTGACGGTGCAGCGTTCGATCGTCGGATCGGCGCCCTTGGTGACGATCACCCCGGTCTGCGCCCCGTCGACGGTGCAGTTGTTCAGCGTCCCGCCGCTGCCGTGGTCACGGAACCAGGCGCCGGTGGACACCTCCCGGATGCGGCAGTCGTCGAGCTGCGCGGTCGCCCCGTCGCTGACGGACACCGCCGTGTTGCGGACCTGGAACAGATCGCTGTCCACCACATCGGCGCGCGAGCCCCGGTCGAGGACGAAGAGGGCGTCCGGCACGTCATGGACGCGGCACGAATCCAGTATCACGGTGGCGCCGTCGCTCACCCAGACCGCGGGGTAGTCGCCGGTGCTGTCGTGGATCTCGCACTGGTTGGCGTCGACCCGGGTGCCCGGATCCCAGACCGAGAGCCCGTTGCGGCCGAACCGGCGCACCGTCGAGCGGGTCAGCGTGAGGACGGAGCGCGAGCGCAGGTCCACCGCGTTCTCGGGGATGTCGTGGATGTCGCAGTCGGCCAGCGTGAGCACCGCGTCGGTGTCCAGGGTGACCCCGTCCGACGAGGTGCGGTGCACCGTGCAGTCGGTGAGGTGCGCGGCGGCGCGGGCCGACACCTGTATCCCGCTGCCCTTGATCTCGTAGATCTCGCAGCCGATGGCCTCCAGACCGCTGCCCTCGCCCGTGACGGACAGGCCCGCTCCCGAGGTGTGATGGACGCGGCAGCGCTCCAGCCTCGGGTGCGCGCCGTCGCGGACCGAGACCCCGGACTGGCCGGCCGAGACGATCTCGCACTCCTCGAACGCCCCGCCCGCACCCTCGAGTACGGCGATGCCGACACCGGCCGGATTGTCGACGGTGCAGCGGCGCACCGTCGGCCGGGCCGCCCCGCGCACCTCGATGCCGGCGGCCGAGCGCGTCACGATCCGCAGGTCCGAGAGATCCGGTGCGCCCTCCTCGACCAGAAGGGCCGGGGCCGCGGAGTCCTGGCCCTCGACGTGCAGGTCCTGCACGACGGCGGAGGCGCGCAGGGTCAGCGGGACACCGTCGAGGGGAGCGATCCGCACGGAACCGACGGAGCCCTCGGGCCCGCGCAGGGTCACGGCGCGGGCGATGACCAGATTCTCCCGGTAGGTGCCCGGAGCGACGGTGAGCACATCACCGTCCGCCGCCGCTTCCAGAGCCGCGGTGAGGGAGGCGTACTCGCCTGTGCGGCGCCGCCACCGCGATGTTCCGGTGTGCGTCACCTGGACCGTGCCCTGTGCCATGGCGCTGTTGTGCCCCCACCTCGTGCGTGTGTGAAGCCCGTGTCACCGGCCTCGCGGCAGCGGTCACCCCGGGGCCTGCCTGCAGGAGTGACGGGCGGGCCGGTCCACCGTAGCGCGCGCGGAGGGCGGGAGTTGACCCGATCAGCTGCCGGTGCCCGTCCTGCCCCAGTCCGGACCGGCCTCGGCCCATGCCCGGTCGAGCCGCTCGTACCGCCCTCGCACCATGCGCCGTACGATCAGACGCCGCCCGCCCTCGATCACCAGGACGGACAGCATCGACGCGCCGAGCCCTGCCAGCGCGGCATGGGTGTGTGCCGTCGGCGCGTCCAGCGGGCGCGGCGCGGGATCGCCCGCCAGGTCCGTCCAGATCCGCACCCGTGCGCCGGTCGCGGTGTCGCGCGACGCGGTCGTCACCGTGGCGCTGCGCACCGAACCGTCCGGAGCGTGCCAGCGGGCCACCACCGGCGTCGCCGCCGTGCGGTCCGTGGGGACCTCGGGGTCGGTCACGTAGTGCCGGCCGGTCACCTGGCGCACCACGACGGCCGTGGTGAGCCGGCGCCCGGCCTGCTGGGCCCGCACCGACGCCTGCAGCGCGTCGTCGGCCCGCGCTCCGCAGAACCAGCCGAGCGCCGGCGCCGCGAGGACGAGCAGGACACACGCGACCAGAGCCACCCACGCCTCGCGCCTGTCCGTGGCGCGGCGCAGGGAATTGTGCCGCCAACGCCAGACTCCCGTGAGCACTCGCACAGTCCCGCACCCCCTTCCGTATCCGTCATAACCCGATACGGCGCACTTCGCGCGCTGGAGCGACGAAGAGAGAGCAACCTCACCCCGTCAACGTGCCTCGCCACTCCCGGAGTTCTGGGTGCCGGGGACGTTCAGTCCAGGACGCGCACCGGGTCCCCGACCCGGATCACGCCCGCCGAGTCCGGGATCAGATTCTGGCCGAAGAGCAGATCCTTGCCGGACCGGCGGTGCCGGGCGAGGGTACGCAGCGGTTCGGCTCCCCGGCGGCCGGTGTGCTGATCGGTCGTGGTCACGACACAGCGGGCGCAGGGCTTGACCACGCGGAACGTCACGTCGCCGATGGACAGCCGGGACCAGTCGTCCTCCGCCCATGCGGTCGTGCCGGTCACGACGGCGTTGGGCCGGAAGCGGTTCATCGGCAGCGGACCCTCGCCGGCGTGGTCGCCGTCCGCGATGAGCGCGTTCAGCGCGTCGAGGGAGGCGAGGGTGGTGAGCAGCAGGGGGAATCCGTCGGCCAGATTCACGGTCTCGCCCGGCCGCGCGTACGCGGGGTCGATGAGCCTGCGCCGGTCCGGCGCGTCGAGATGGACCAGTCTGACCTCCGCGCCGAGGTACTCGCCGAGCCAGGCGTGGGCGCTCCCCGCCGCCTCGACCACGTCGAGCCGGCTGCTGTGCAGCACCACGCCCGTCGTCTGCCCGGGCTCAGGGACCTCCACGGTCAGCGCAGCCCTCCCCGGCGCGGTCAGCACGATCCCGCCACCCGGCGCGGGGACGGCGGAGATCAACGCCATGCGGGGCTGCTGCCGTTGCGTGACCACCTTGCCCGTGGTGTCGACCAGCATCCAACGGCGGTCGCCGCCGAGTCCCCATGGCTCGACGGCGGCCTCGGCGACCGTGCACGCGGCCAGCGATTTGACCGGATGGATGTGGACGGCACTCAGTTCGGGAGACGGCATGCCTCCATTTTGCCAGCCGCTCCCCGGCGGCCCGCCGCCTCGTGCGGCGCTTAGTAGCCCCGTCCCTGGTACGGACGGTTGTACGGGTCCTCGTACGGGGACTGCGCGGGCACCGGTCGCGGCGAGGCCGGACGCATCGACTCGTAGCCGGTGCTCGGGGCCGGCCGCTGCTGCTGCTGGTACTGCGGCGGCGACTGGTATCCGCCACGGGCGGCGGTCGGCTGCTGCGGGATGTACGGCGCCGGGGCGTGCTGCAGCTGCGCCGGCTGCATCGGCGCGTAGTTCTGCTGCGCCACCGGCTGCTGGTAGCCGTACGACGGATTCGGCTGGGAGGGCGCCGCGGGAAGAGCCGGCAGGGCCGACGGGAGCGCCGGCAGGTAGCTGTTGCCGGTGTCGTACGCGGCGGGCACCCGGATCGGCGCGATCTGGGGCGTGCCCCGCTCCGCGACCAGGGAGTCGTAGATCGGGGTGTCGGGGAACGACGGTGCGGCGTAGTAGCCGCCGCCGTAGGTGGAGCGGGGGGAGGTCATGGCACCTAAGTTAAGCCCACGATGTGCTGATTGGGGAGTCCCAATCCTGGGGTTATCCGTTTTACGCTGATTCTACCGTCCTGGCCTGCTGAAAGACCGTTAAAGGCTCCCTCGGTAAACGGCCTTTCCCGGGGTTGGGGCCTTGGCTGACGAGAAGTGGCCGCCCGGACACAAAGGGCGATGCCCGGTGGCCTTCTCCCGAATGGAGGGCGCCGGAACGCGCCCGTGAGAACCCTCTGATTACCGCTATTCACTTAAGGTGACGGTGTCGGCCCGGCCGGCGTCGATCGATGACGCCTCGGTTCCTCAAACACCGTTGCTCCGACGCGGATTCGTGGTCTTCCCGTCGATCGGCCCGGCGGTGTCCCGCTGAGCCGGCGTCGGGCGCCGGCCGGGACGCGAACCGGCCGGGCGGCCCGCGTCGTGCGCCGCACCCCCGGTCCGGCGCCCTGGCGGCGGCCTGTCAGCCGCGGGCGACGGCGATCGAGCCCTGGAGCCGCTCGCCCGCCTCGTAGACCATGTAGGGCACTCCGTGGTCCGTCCCGAAGCTCGGTGAGGCGCTGCGGCCGTTCTCCGGTGCGGCGCTGCCCGAGTCGTAGAAGAGGCCGAGGTGGTCGCGGCGGGTGAAATCGTCGCCGACCTCGGTGATCAGCAGATTGCCGCCGCTCCCCTTGTCGGTGTTGTAGACGACGTAGGTGCTCCCGTTCCGGCTCAGGAGGTGAGGGCCTCCGATGTTGTCCGCCCCGACGTCGGTGTGGCGTACCAGCGGCTGCTGGTCGAATGCCCAGTCCCGGCCGTCCTTCGACCAGCCCCACGCGATGTCACGGTGGTTGGACCGGTTGTTGAGCATGAAGAGCATCACGTAGCGCGCGCCGCGCGAGGGCAGGTCGTGCCGGAAGACGCGGGCGTAGGAGGTTTCCGTGCTGCCCGTCGGCATCATCGCCGTGGTGAGCACCACCTTGTCGTACGTGAAGGTGATGCCGTCCGCGGAGCGGGCGAGGCGCGTCGTGCCGTTCTCGCCGTGGAAGTAGAGCCAGAGTTCCTTGACGTCCTGGTTCCACAGGACGTGCGGGGAGGCGACATGGCTGACCTCGTAGTACGGCTGCCAGTTGTGGGAGACGATCGGATTGGCCGGGTATTCGGTGAACGGCCCCTCCAGTGAGTCGCCGTAGGCCAGGCAGATGCCCCCGGGGGCGTCGTGCGGACCGTAGTAGAGGTAGTAACGGCCCAGCGGATTCGGCAGCTTGTCGTAGACACCTCGAATGCACGGAAAGATGATCTCGCCGGTGGGGTTGTACTTCAGCTGGGAAGGCGTCAGAAGCGTACGGACGTAGCGGTAGTCGGGGAATCCGCCGGGGGCCGCGGCGACGACCCCTTCCTTCGCGGGGCCCGGGGCCGCGGCGGCACTGCCGGGGACAGCGCCGGTGGCGATGATTCCCGTGGTGGCGGCGGCCCCGGCGACCGCGCCCCGCAGGAAGATCCTGCGGCTCGGCCGGCGCGGACCGGACGTGGTCCGGGGGCCGGGGGAGTGTGCTCCGTGCTCGTGGTCGTGCTGGGTCATGTCGTGCTCCGTCCCGAGGAGTGAGCGATCACAGATGACCGGGGTGAAAGGTCACAGATAACTGGCGGCGGTCACGCAGAACCCGCCGAGGGCGACGGCCCAGACGTACGGCAGGGTCCGCAGCATCACCCGCTGCGGCGTCACCCCGGCGTACTGCGCGCTCCAGACGGTCTGCGTACTGGTCGGGTCCGCCACCCCGAACACCTGGTTGTACGAGGTGGCGAGACCGAGGACCGCGATGGCCGGGTAGATGCCCGCGGCGATGAGGACACCGGCGATGCCCGCGCCGAGCCCGTAGACGTTCAGCGGCCCCCGGTACAGACAGAGCGGCACGAGCAGGGTGAACACCAGGACGAACAGCACCGGGTTCTGCGGGCTGACGGCCTTCACCAGCGGCTCCAGGGACTCCACCGCGCCGGGCAGCTTCACCGCGGCGAGGAGGATGCCGATGGCGATGAACAGCACGATCGGTGCCGCCGCGACTTCGAACGCGCCGTAGAGCGTACGCAGCAGCCGCTTGTTCATGTCGCGCGGCCGTGTGGTCGTGACCAGCGCGTACAGGACACCGGCCAGCATCGAGGGCAGGATCGCCACCTCGAAGCCGAGGGCCAGGATCAGCGGAACGAGCGGGGTGAGCAGCGCGTACCACGGTGCGTCGCCGAGCTCCTTGCGCCGGGACGCGGGTTTCGCGGAAGCCGACCGGAGCGACCAGGAGTGCTCCACACCGCGCCGCCGGGTCTCGATGAGCACGAACAGGACGGCAGCCGCCAGCGCGAACGGGAACAGCTTCATCATGAAGCCGCGCACCGTGTCGACCGGAAGTTCGAGCGCGGTGGAGAAGAACTGCCAGATGGGCAGTTCGAAGGGCATGCCGGCGGCGATGCCCATCAGGATCGTTCCGGCCGCGGTGACCTTGGGGATGCCGACGGCGATCATGGCGGGGATGCCGATGATGCCGGCCAGCATCGCCGCGGGGGCGGAGCCGGTGACCGTACCGACGAGGGTGGAGACGGCGAGGACGCCGAGGGCGACCACGACCGGCCGGTCCCCGCCGAACTCGACGATCTTGCGGACGAGGGTGCCCGCGATACCGGTCTCGTCGAGGAGCTTGCCCAGCCAGGAACCGAGCAGGATCGCGATCATCGTGGCGGCGAGCATCGGCGCGCCGCCCTGCACGACCGTGTCCAGGACGCTGTTCTCGCCGGTCAGCGGGGCGCCCGCGAGGAAGGCGATGACGACGCCGAGGACGACGAGCGCGAAGGCGGTGGGGAGCCTGCGGGTGAGCATCGCGGCGACACCGGCCGCCATGACGAGGAGGATGACGACGCCCATGGCGTTACTTCTCTCTTCCGTGCGGGGATCCGTGCCGCGGCTCGGCCGCGGTGGCCAGGGCGGCCGTGAGCAGGAGCGGGCTGCGTCCCAGGCCGCAGGCGGCGCGGGCGTGGGCATGGGCGGCGATCTCGTCGGCCCCGGCGACATGGCCGTACAGGGTGTGACGCCCCGCGCGCAGCACCACGTGGTTCAGGGCCCGTTTCAGTTCCCTCTTCGCCGGCCCGTGGTGCAGTCGCTCGTGCACCGCCTCGTGGGCGATCGCCGCCGCCCGTACCGAGCCGGCCGGGAACCAGTGGCGCCAGCCGAGCAGCTCGGTCAGTTCCTCGGCGAGGGCCAGGGTGTCGGTGAACAGTTCGACGGTCGGGACCGGACGGGAGGTGTAGCGGGCGAGCAGGCCCTTCTCCAGACCACCGTCGCTCTCCACGGTCCGGGCCGTGGACGGTGCGGCGGCGAGCGTCGAACCGAACGCGTCGGCCGTACGCGCCCAGTGGCGCAGGAGTTCCGGGTCACGGCTCTCGTGCGTGGGCGTGTTCGCCAGCAGCCGTACACCGAACTCGACGTCGTCACACGCCGCGAGTGCCCCGATCGCCGCGAGCGCGGCCCGGTCGAGCAGGGCGGCCGTCATGACCGCACCTCCAGGACGGCGACGACCGGTTCGTCCGCGGCGCGGGCGCGCAGTTCGCTGCGGGCGAGTGCGAGCAGCGGCTGCGGCTCCAGCACCCCGGACAGGTCGGCTATCCGGGAGCCGAGCAGCAGCCGCAGCGCGGGGGCGCGGACCCCGCCGTCGCCGTACGACGTCGCCTCCTTCACCAGACCGGCCAGAACCTCGGGCGCCCGGCCCACGGTGGTGGTCTCGACCCGGGCATCGGGGGCGTGGAGCCGTACGACGCCGTCCGCGTCGACGACGCGCACCGGGTGGCGGTCCGGGCGGAACCGGCGGTGCACGTCGGTGCCGTACACGGTGTGGGCGGGGGTGCCCGCGAGCACCCGCACCGACGCCGGGTCGGTCCTGAGGCTGACGGCCGCGGCGCGCAGCCGGTCCGCCTCGTCGGCCCGGTGGGCACGGTCCTGCGTACGCAGTTCGGTGGCGCCGGTCGCGACGGCCCGCACGGTGCTGGTCTGCGGATCGACGGTGACCTCCACCTCCACGCCGTCGGCGGCGGCGCCCTGGGCGACGACGGCGGCCTCGGCCTCGGCGCGCACGCCGAGTATCTGCTCCTGGCCGGCCCCCGGGATGATGCGCTCGACCTGCTCCCGGATGAGGGCGAGGGCCACACCGATGGGGCTGATCACCTCGCTGTGCCGGGCGATCCTGCCCTCCTGGCCGGTGACGGCCGCGAGGTGGGGGGTGACGGACGCGGCGCCACCGCCCCCGCCGACGAGCACCGCGGTGTCCTTGTCCAGGCGGTAGTCGCGCATCATCGTGTCGACCACCGCCTTGACCTGGCCGGTGCCCGCGTCCAGGATCATCGTCGCCGCCGTGGCGACATCCGTACCGAGCAGGGCGGCCAGGGGCGCGATCGCGGCTTCGGCCACGGCCCGGTCGCACTGCGCGAAGTCCCCGTCCGGCACCCGGCCCAGGGCGTTGGCCGCACAGGTCATGGTGAGCGCGAAGCGCCCGCCCGCGGCATCGATCACCGCGTAGTCGGCCGGGTCGTCCGCCATCGGGCGGATCATGGCGACCTCGGCGCCGCGCAGGTCCTCCGCACGCGCGAAGCAGGCGTACGCCAGGCCCGCGATGTGCGCACTGCGCGGTCCGACCCCGGTGACCTTGCCGCCCGCGACCCGGACCATCGACCCGCCGCCGACCCCGACGGTCCGCACGTCGAGCGCCGACAGGTACGAGGTCCGGCCGAGCATCGTGGCGTGCCGGACGGCGACCTTGCCCCGCCGCACGACACTGATGTCCGTGGACGTTCCGCCGGTCTCCAGGAACAGACCCTCGCTGATGCGCTCCTGCATGAGCGCTCCGGCGACCCCGGCCGCCGGTCCCGACAGCACGGTCAGCAGCGGTCTGCGTCGCATCTCGTCCAGCGACATCACGCCGCCGTCGCAGCGCATCACCATCAGCGGCGCGCTGACACCCGCTTTGGTGACGGAGGCGTCGACCAGGTCGGCCGTGGCGAGCATGCGCGGCAGGATCGCGGCGTTCACCACGGCGGTCCGGGTCCGCTTGTGGAGCCCGTACAGCGAGGTGATGTCGTGCGCGGCGGTCGTCGGCAGTCCGAGTTCACCGGCGGCGGCGGCGACGGCGTCCTCACCTTCGGGGCGGTCGACGCTGAACGGCTGGCTGGCGACGACCACTTCGGCGCCCTCCCGCACGACCGCCTGCAGCGCCTCGCGCACGGCGGGCGCGTCCTCCGGGTCGGCGACATGCCCGTAGACGAGCGGGAGCCGCTTGCCCGGGGTGAGCTCCAATTTGCGGAAGGCGGCCAGCCGACGGGTGAGTGCCGCGCTCGGACCTGCGCCGATGCCGATGAGGCCGACCGTGGCGACATCGCCCTCCAGCAGGGCGTTGGTAGCCTGTGTGGTGCCGTGGGCGAGGAACGTCACGTCCTGCGGGGTGTGGCCGGTCTGCTCCAGCAGGCGGTCGAGAGCTTCGACGATGCCGTGGGCGACGCCGTCCTCGTGCTGGTGGCTGGTGGGAACCTTCACCTGCCCCAGCAAGCGCAGGGTCGTGGCGTCGACGGCCACGGCATCGGTGAAGGTTCCGCCCACGTCGATGCCGACGCGGATGCGGTGGGTGTTCATGGCTGGGCACCTCCTTGTGCGGGTGGGCAGGGCGAGGGCGGCAGGGGCCGGTCGTCGTCACGGGACCGGAACCCTGGGCCGGGCGGGTACAGGTGGAGCTGCGCCCGTCCGGCGCTCCGCCGCGCCCCGTGGGGCCGTGCGGTGAAGCGGTGGAGTCGTGCGGGCGGCGGGCGCCGCCCACGGGTGGGTCAGTAGCCGCGTACGTCGGGCCAGTGGCGCTGGACGCCTTCGCGGTCCAGCAGCCGTGCGAACGCGTCGAACCGCTTGTCCTCGGCCTGGACCCGGTGCGGCTCGACGCCCTCGGCGACACAGTGCGCCGCGAGGGAGCCGGCGACCTCGCCGATGTTCCATTCCACCGGGTGGAGCCGGTAGCAGCCGTTGGTGATGTGGGTGGTGCCGATGTTCTTGCCGGCGGGCAGCAGATTGCGGACCCGGCGCGGGATCAGCGCGCCCAGGGGGATCTCGAACGGCACCGAACCGATGTCGATGTAGTTGTCGCCGCCGGTCGAGGGGTGCAGGTCGATGCGGTAGTTGCCGACGCCGACGGAGTCCCGGTACCGGGTGCCGCCGTACGGTCCGACGATGTCGATGGACACGTCGTGCTCGGTGACGGTGGTGACCGCCTTGATGCGGCGCGACTCGCGGACGTACGGAGCCTTGGCGAGCCCGTCGGGCGTGCCGGTGATGTCGGGGCGCAGCCGCAGCCCCGGGAATCCCTGGCCGCCGTCCGCGCGCGGCGCCTCGGTCTGGAGCCAGTACAGCACCGACAGGGAGAGCTGGCGGGCCTCGGCGAGCGCGGCGGCCGAGGTCTCCTCGCCGGCGCCGATCAGGGGCTTCAGCCAGTAGTCGTTGAGCGGCCAGTTGACCAGGGTGATGTCGGAGTCGAAGGCCCCGGGCCGGTGCAGCTTGCGCGCCAGGATGCGGCGGAAGCCGAACAGTTCCTTGTCGCCCGCGTCGGCCGACTGGTCGGCGTTGACGTCGAGCGGGTCGAGGTCCGGGTTGGGGACGAACGTACGCGGCACGGCTTCCAGGCTGCGGGGGTCGGGGGCGAGGAAGCCGAGCAGCGGGCCCGGCCAGAAGTCCGGCTGGTAGGTGCGCCAGAAGTCGTAGTCGGCCGGCCGCTCGATGGTGTGGTCCTCGCCCTCGTGGTGGGAGAGTGCGAAACACACCGTGATCCCCTGCTGGTTGAGGGGCTGGGCCTCCGTGGGGGCATGCGGTTCGTCGAATTCGCTCCGTGCCTCCGCGCCGATCACGTGCTCCACCCCGGCGAGTTCGAGCAGCTCGCCCGTCTCGGTGGCGTCGAGGACGTAACGGGCGCCGATCGTGAGGCGCTCGCCGCCGCGGACGTCCTCCAGCGTGACGGACCGCACGGTGTCGTCGTCGCCCGCCTCGGCGGCGACCGGCCGGTGCTCGGTCAGCAGCGTCAGCCGGCCGGAGGAACGGTGCGGCGCGAGCATCGCCTCCAGGACGGCGAGGGCGACGCGCGGCTCGTGGCACAGCTTGCTGACGCGTCCCGCCCCGGGGTTGAGGCCGGTGAGGGCCAGGGCCTCGGCACGCAGCGGGTACCAGCGGCGGTAGTGGTCCCTGATGGCCTCGCGCAGGGCGCGGTAGGAGGCGGTGGTCCCGAACTCCTCCACCCATGGGTGCTCGTCCGGCGGGACCGCCTGGGAAGTGAGCTGGCCGCCGATCCAGTCCGTCTCCTCGGTGAGGACGACGGTGCGCCCCGCCCGGCAGGCGGCGAGGGCGGCGGCGACGCCGCCGAGACCGGCGCCCACGATGAGGATGTCGGGTTCGGATGTCACGGTTCTCCTTGAAGTGCTGGGGTGCTCGGTGCGGTGGTGCGGGGGGTCAGAGCCGGGAGGGGGGCGGGCCCGCCGTCGAACCGGGGCGGAAGGTGCAGGCCACGAGCGGTTCCGTCGCATCCTCCCCGGCCACCAGAGCGGCGAGCATGCGCACGGCGGCCGCCCCCAACTGCGGCCGGGGGATGTCGAATCCGGTGGGGGACGGGCCGTCCGCCAGATCGGGCGGGGGGCTGCCGAGCACGGCGAGCGAGGCGTCGCGCGGGCAGTCGATCCCGGCGAAGTGCGCGGTGCCGTGCAGGGCCCGCCAGGCGTCGCCGGTGTCGGTCTCCTCCGCGACGAACGCGGTCACCCCGTCGTCGAGCCAGCCGCGCAGCCGCTCCGCGGTGAGCTCGCGCTCCGGATCTGCGGAACGGAAGACGGCCCCGGGACCGCCGGGCAGCCCCGCCTCCTCCAGGCCCTTGAGGAAGCCGTGCTCACGGTCGGTGGATGCCGGGGCGTCGTCGTCCTCGCGTACGAGCACGATGCGCCGGTGTCCGAGGGAAGCGAGATGCGCCACGACCTCCTGGCTGGCGCTGACGTAGTCGGCGCCGACCCAGGCGAGCCCCTCCAGCTCGTCCCTGCGGCCCAGGTGGACCACGGGGAAGCCGTCGGCGACCAGCCGCAGGAGCTCGTCGGCGGGCGCGTGGCGGCCGAGGAACAGACAGCCGTCGGCGAGCCGCACCCGGTTGAGCGCGTGCGGCCCGGCGGCTCCGGCGCCACCCGTGCTGGAACCGGTGAAGAGCACCAGGTCGTAGCCGCGGGCCGCGGCCTCCTGCTCGACGCCCACGAGGAACGGGTAGTACGAGTGCTGCACGTCGGTGGGGAACGTGGAGGTGAAACTGAACACCCCGAGCAGGTTGTTGCGCGCGGCCGCCAGCCTGCTGGCCGCCGGATCGGGGACGTAGCCGAGCGTACGCACCGCGTCGAGCACCTTTTGCCGGGTCTCCTCGGAGATCGTGGCGCCCTGTTTGCGCGCCCCGAGCACCAGCGAGACCGTGGCCTGCGAGACCCCGGCCAGTCGTGCGACCTCGGCCTGGCGAGGCCGGGACGTCCGGCCTGCGGGGGAGGGCGTACGGCCCGGCCGGGCTCGCTGCTTGGGTTCTTCCACGGCGTTCCTCCGGTTCGTTAATGCGTA
This sequence comes from Streptomyces sp. NPDC005803, assembly GCF_040630435.1. Taxonomy (NCBI): domain Bacteria; kingdom Bacillati; phylum Actinomycetota; class Actinomycetes; order Kitasatosporales; family Streptomycetaceae; genus Streptomyces; species Streptomyces sp. NPDC005803. The sequence goes on from NZ_JBEXXO010000010.1 coordinate 50,544, forward strand.
TTACTAATGCGCATTAACGAGTACTGTGAACCTCGGTGCCGCAGCGGTCAAGGGGTCGCGCACGACATGTTTCCGCCGGGAGGTGGCACAGGGCTCGGGCCCGCGCGCGGCGCCGGCGGTCGACCGGGTGGGCGGGGCAGGGGGCTCCAGTGGTCCGTACCCGCTCGCGAGCGCGCTCCGGGTGGCCGCCGCGCGTCGGTCGTCGGGCCGAGGGCCGAGGGCCGAGGGGCGGACGGGCGGTGACCCGGTACAGTGCCCGCGCCGGCTCCGCCGGGTGCCGTTCGGCATCCCGGAGGCCGGTCGCTACTGCACTCCGTGCGGCCGGAACTGGATGCTGATACGTCCTCCGGCGGACCGGGCCGACTTGGGGACGGCGTGCTCCCACGTCCGCTGGCAGGAACCGCCCATCACGATCAGGTCGCCGTGTCCCAGGGGGTGGCGGACCGCCTTGCCGCCCTGGCGGGGCCGCAGCAATAGATCGCGGGGTGTGCCGACGGAGAGGATGGCGACCATCGTGTCCTCGTCGGCGCCCCGGCCGATGCGGTCGCCGTGCCAGGCCACACTGTCGCGCCCGTCGCGGTAGAGGCACAGCCCGGCCGTCGTGAACGCCTCCCCGAGCTCGGCGCGGTAGTGGGCGGAGAGGGCCCGGCGTGCCTCGTCGAGGACGGGGTGCGGCAGGGGTTCGCCGGCCCGGTAGAAGGCCAGCAGCCGGGGCACGTCCACGACTCTTTCGTACATCTGCCGGCGTTCCGCCTTCCACGGGACGTCCGTGGCCAGTCGTTCGAACAGGACCCCCGCGCCGCTGAGCCAGCCCGGCAGCAGGTCGATCCACGCTCCGTCGCCGAGGACCGTCCTGCGGATCCCGTCCAGCGAGCCCAGGCGCACCTCGTCGCTCTGGTCGAAGAGGGATCCCTGGAGCTGGTGCGTCGCCATGTGCCCAGTCTACGTGAATCGAACGCATGAGCTAATTCGCTCCTGATCCGCGCGGGGTGCCCCCGGCACGCGAGCGGCGGACGTACGGGTGCGGGACCACCGGGGCGGTGATCCGCACGATCGAGCGATGTGATCACTCGATCGTGAGTTCTTCCGCTTTCGTGCCCGGCGCGCGGCGATGCTCGCAAGGGCGGAGGGTGACGACGCCGGCCGGCGTCCACAACGGGTGGGGGATGACATGACCCGACAGGCGGGACAGGACGAGGACCGGGACGGGGCGGCGCTGCTCGTGGCAGCCGGCCTGGCCGATCTGGCGGTGAGTACGATCGGGCAGGCCCTGGGGGCGATGCGCGGTCTGCTGCGCCGCTCGGACGCCGCGGAACTGGCGGCGGAGGCCGAGCGCGATCTCATGGCGCGGGGGCGGCTGGCCCTCGACCGGTACGCGGCCGTACCGCCGGCCCACCTGGAGATCCTTGCCCGGCACACCCTGGCGCGGAGGGCCGACGATGGCGTCTGACCGGTGGGAGCCGGCGGGCTTCAAGGGCCGCGTCGACGAGGTACTGCACCGGTTCGTCGCGCAGGAGGCCGACGAGTTCGCGGCGATCGATCCGCTTCTCGGCGCGGTGGCCGGGCAGTTGGAGGCAGCGGTCGCGGAGGGCAAGCGGCTGCGGGCGGCCTTCTGCTACTGGGGATGGCGTGCGGCGGGTCAGCCCGACAGCGACGCGCTGGTGCGGGCGGCGGCGTCCATGGAACTGGTGCACGCCGCCGCCGTCGTGCACGACGACCTCATCGACGACAGTCCCCTGCGGCACGGGCGGCCCACGGCCCACGTCGGCCTGCGTGGCGCACTGGCCCGGCGCCCGGACGCCGACGCCACCGCGCGGTCGCTGGCCATGCTGGTGGGAGACCTGCTGATGGCGCTGGCCGGGCAGCTGTTCGCCACCAGCGGTCTGCCCGCCGCGTACCTCGCCCGGGCCCGCCCGCTGTGGTCGGTGATGGCCCGCGACCTCATCGCAGGGGAGTGCCTGGAGCTCCTTCGTACCGGAGACCGCCCGGACACCGCGGTGTCGCTGAAGGTGATCCGCTACAAGACCGCCAAGTACACGGTCGAGCAGCCCCTGCTGATCGGCGGCGCCCTGGCCGGGGCGGGCGTCCGGCTGCGCGAGGGTTATTCCCTGTACGGGCTCCCCCTGGGCGAGGCGTTCCAGCTCCGGGACGACCTGCTCGGTCTGTTCGGGGACCCCGGGAGCACCGGCAAGGCGAACGTCGACGACATCCGCGGGCAGCGGCCCACCGCCCTGCTGGCGGAGACGTGGCGGGCTGCCGGCGACGGCGAGCGGGAGCTGCTGAGCACCCTGCTGGGCAGGCCGGACCTGGACGCAGAGGCGCTGGACACCGTCCGCGACGTGATGCGCCGGCTGAAGACGCCCGCACGCGTCGAGGACATGATCGGCGCACGCGTCGAGGAAGCCCTCCGAGCCCTCCACGATCTGGACGTCCCGGCGCACGCCGCCGCCGCGCTGACCGCGCTGACGCACTCGGCAGCGGTCCGCCTGACCTGACTGAGTGCCGGTGCGACGCAGCCCCCTGTCCCACCGGTCTTCTTCCCGCCGCAGCCGATCCGTCATAAGAAGGAGTGCCATGACCTGCACCGAGGCATCGATGGCCGCCCTGCGCCACGTCGGGGACGAACTCGCCGACGCCACCGTCGCCGCACTCTTCGAACGCGGTGAGGCCGGCACGTTCAACACCCTGATGCGTTACGTCTCCACCGCCGGTGCTCCCCTGCCGGAGGGGCTGCCGGACGTCGCGCGCGAGTACCTCGAGTCCACCCGCGTCCCGCCGGCCTGGGTGGACTGGGAGGTGATGGAGAAGGCCCGGCTGTTCTTCATCGACAACAATGTGCACATCTCCACCGCCCTCTCCTTCGCCGCCATGCCCGCCTGCTACGTCGTCCCGCACGTGGCGAAGCTCCTCTCGGCGAGCCACGGGCTGAAGTACCCGTCCAAACGGATGGCGGAGACCGGCCAGTTCACCGTCTACCTGATGCAGCCCGATGCCTTCGAGACCGGAAGCCGCTTCATCCCCGCAGCCCAGAAGGTCCGCCTGCTGCACGCCTCCATCCGCCACCACCTCACACGTGAGAACCGGTGGGACGCCGACGCGCTCGGAACACCGATCTGCCAGGAGGACATGATCGGCGGGCAGATGTTCTTCTCGCTGCTCGTGCTGGACAGCCTGCACCGCCTGGGCATCCACATGTCGGCGGAAGGCGCGGAAGCCTACTACTACGCCTGGCGCGTGGTCGGCGCCATGCTCGGCGTCGACCAGGACGCCGTTCCCCAGGACCTCGACGAGGCCCGCCGGTTTCTCGACCGGTACATGGTCCGGCACATGGGGCCCTCCGCCGAGGGTGTGCATCTGACCCGTCAGCTCATCGACCTCTACGAGGAGGTGGTGCCCGGCACCCTCTTCGATCCCCTCGTCCCGGCCCTCATCCGCCACCTCGTCGGAGACACCTGCGCCGACTGGCTCGCGGTGCCCCGCACGCCCTGGGACACCGTGGTCAGGGCCGTGCCCCACCTTCTCGGTGTCCTGGAGACCATCGAGGACCGCTCCCCGCTCGGCGCCTGGGCCCTGGACCGCCTCGGCCATCTCACCACCGTCCTCGAACTGTCCTCCCTCACCCGCGGACGCGTCATGCACTACGCCATTCCCGAACACCTCAAGAAGGACTACGGCGTCTCCAGCGCGGTGTCCCGCACCCGCCCCTGGAACCCGCCGGCCGCCACGGTCTCCTGATGGCCGGCCCGCCCCGGGCGCGGGCCCGGCGGACCCATGGGCCCGCCCCACCACGATGGTGGGCTCCGTGACGGGAGGGGCGTTAGGTTGACCGGGACAAGTCCCGGCAGCCGGACTCGCGATGGGGGCGAGCATGACCATGCTTAAAGGCACCAATGTTCCAGTGGCGGCCCAGGCCGTACGCGTCGAACTGGGATGGCACACCGTCCCCGGGACACCGGACGTGGACGCCTCGGCGCTCCTTCTCCTCGGTTCCGGAAAGGTGCGCAGCGACGCGGACTTCGTCTTCTACAACCAGCCCGCCCACGCATCCGGAGCGGTGCGCCACGAGGGCAAGCGGACCGCTGCCGGCGCGGCCACCGACACGCTCGCCGTCGACCTGGCCCGGGTGGAGCCGGCCATCGACCGCGTGGTGCTGGCGGCCTCCGCGGACGGCGGTCCGTTCGGCCGGGTGAGCGGGCTCTACGTACGGATCACGGACGCGGCGAACGGCTCGGAACTGGCACGCTTCGACAGCACCGACGCCACGGTCGAGACCGCCTTCATCCTCGGCGAGCTCTACCGACGCCAGGGTTCCTGGAAGTTCCGGGCGGTCGGCCAGGGTTACGGGACCGGGCTCGAAGGGCTCGCCACGGACTTCGGGATCTCCGTCGACGAACCGCAGCAGCCCCCGCGGGCGCCTCAGCCTCACACACCTCCGCCGCCCCAACCGCCCAGCCCGGCAACGCGGGTCGCCCCCACGCAGCCTCTGCCGCCGCACGCCCAGCCGACGCTCGCCGCCCCGATGGCCCCGCCGGTCCCTCCCGCCCCTCCGGCGCCGCCCGTGACCCAGCCCGTGCGCCTCACCAAGGTGACGCTCACGAAGGAGGCGCCCTCCGTCTCCCTCGCCAAACAGGGCGGCACCTCCGGAGCCATGCGCGTCAACCTCAACTGGGAAGTGCGCAAGCGGTTCAAGGGGTGGGGCAGCAAGCTCGGCAGGGCCGTCGCCCAGCACGCGGACCTCGATCTCGATCTCTGCGCCCTCTACGAATTGACCGACGGCCGCAAGGGAGTGGTGCAGGCCCTCGGCAACGCCTTCGGCGCTGTCCATCAGCCGCCCTACATCCAGCTCGACGGCGACGACCGGACGGGCGCCGTCGCCTCCGGCGAGAACCTCACGATCAACCTCGACCAGAAGGCCAGGATCCGCCGTGTCCTGATCTTCGTCACCATCTACGAAGGGGCCCGGAGTTTCGCGGATCTGCACGCCACCGTCACCCTCCAGCCCCAGCACGGCGCGGCGATCGACTTCTCGCTCGACGAATGCACCGTCCCCTCGACGGTCTGCGCGCTCGCGCTCCTCACCAACAACGGGGGCGACCTCACCGTGCAGCGCGAGGCCCGCTACCTCGTGCCGCAGCGTGGCGTGAGCCCGCAGCGCACCATCGACCAGGCCTACGGCTGGGGCATGAACTGGACCCCCGGCCGCAAGTGAGCCCGCACGCCGGTCACTGATCCGGTGCGGCCTCGGGACGGGCGTACGTACGCCCCTTCCAGGCCGCACCGCGGCCGCGGTAGTGCTGCACCGCGGAATCGACCGTCATCAGCAGATACAGCAGCGCGGTGAACGGCAGCAGCGGGGCGAGCCACAGCGACTGCCGGTAGTACCCCAGCATGGGCATGTACGTCCCGGCCATCACGGCCCACGCCGCGCCCCCGGCCCAGGCGGCCGGCGCATCGCCCTCCCACAGCCCCGCGACGAGGGTCACGGGCGGCGCCAGGTAGATGACCGCGAGGCCGAGCACCGTGCCGAGCAGCACCGGCGGGCTGTGCCGCAGCTGGGCGTACGCGCTCCGCGAGACCATGCGCCACAGATCGGCCAGGCGCGGATACGGCCGCACACTGTCCACCCGTTCCGCGAGGCCCAGCCAGATCCGTCCGCCGCTGCGCTGCACCGCCCGTGCCAGGGACACGTCGTCGATCACCGCCTGCCGGATCGACTCGGGCACCCGTGCCCGCACAGCGGCCTCGGTCCGCAGCAGCACGCAGCCGCCCGCGGCGGCCGCTGTCCGCGTCCCCGCCCGGTTCACCCACCGGAACGGATAGAGCTGCGAGAAGAAGTAGACGAAGGCCGGCACCACCAGCCGCTCCCAGACGCTCTCCACCCGCAGCCGCGCCATCTGCGAGACCAGATCGAAACCGCCCGCTCCGGCGGCCGCCACCAGCGTCCGCAGACTGTCCGGCTCGTGCGCGATGTCGGCGTCCGTGAGCAGCAGGTAATCGGGATCGCGGGACCGGGCCAGCGCGATCCCGTGCCGGACGGCCCAGAGCTTGCCCGTCCAGCCGGGTTCGGGCTCCCCGGGGGACACCACGGTGACCGGCAGCCCCGCGCACCGTACGGACAGCTCACGGGCGATATCGCCCGTCCCGTCCTTGCTGCAGTCGTCGACCAGGAAGATCTCGGCGTGCCCCGGATAGTCCTGCGCCAGCAGCGACGGCAGACTCACCGGGAGCATGTCGGCCTCGTCACGCGCGGGCACGACGATGGCGACCGAGGGCCAGGGCGCCGGGGCCGCGCGGCTCGGCAGCCGCTGGTCGGTCCGCCAGAAGAATCCCTGCCCCAGCAGCAGCCACACCCACGCGACAAGCGAACCCACGGCGATCCAGGCAACGGCGCTCATTGGCCGAAGTCTGCCCCACTGAGCGGGGACCGCAAGAGCGGTCGACTATGGTGACCGGGTGAAGATCGCGCTCATGGACTCCGGAATCGGCCTGCTCGCCGCCGCCGCCGCAGTACGCCGGCTGAGGCCGGACGCCGATCTGGTGCTCTCGTCGGACCCCGCCAGCATGCCCTGGGGCCCCCGGACGCCCGAAGACGTCACGGCACGCGCCCTCGCGGTCGCCCGGGCCGCCGCGGAACACCGGCCCGACGCGCTGATCGTCGCCTGCAACACGGCCTCCGTGCGCGCCCTGGCCGCGCTGCGGGCGGAGCTGGAGCCCGCGCTGCCGGTCATCGGCACCGTCCCCGCGATCAAGCCGGCCGCCGCGGCCGGCGGCCCGGTCGCGATCTGGGCCACCCCGCTCACCACCGGCAGCCCGTACCAGCGCGGGCTGATCCGCGACTTCGGCGGGTCCGCGGCCGTCACCGAGGTTCCCTGCCCCGGTCTGGCCGACGCCGTGCAGGACGCGGACGAGGCCGGCATCGAGAAGGCCCTGGCCGCGGCAGCCGCCCTCACCCCGCCCGACGTGCGGGCCGTCGTGCTGGGCTGCACCCATTACGAGCTGGTCGCCGAACGGATCCGTGACGTCGTGCAGCAGCCCGGCCGTCCGCCCGTCGTCCTGCACGGCTCCGCCGGCGCCGTCGCCGCCCAGGCACTGCGCCGGATCGGAGCCGAGCCCGCTCCGTCGGCCGAACCGTCCGCCGGACTTGCCGTACTCCTCGGAGGACACCTGTCCGAGCTGCCACAAGCCGCGCTGGCCTACGAAGAAGGGCGCCGGCTCGCCGCCGTGAGCTCCGCCCGCTGACCGTCCGGCGGCCCGACAGGGGCCTTCGGACCCATCCCCTCGCGCGCATTCTTCAGTACGCTGCTTGCCATGAGGGACCACTCCCGTGAACCGTCGCGTACCGGTGCCGCCACCCACACCGCGGTCTGGACCGGCCGGGCCACCAACCGGGCCCAGTGGGTGCTCGCGGCCGCCGGCGCCGCCTGTCTGGCGCTCGGCATCCAGCTCGCCGTCAGCTCCACCTGGACCTCGGGCATCGCCGCGCTGCTGGCGTCGGTGATCGGCTGTGTGGCGGCCGGGCTGCTCATGCTCTTCGGCACCCTCGCCTTCGTGAACGTCGCGGTCCGCGTCGACGGCGACGCCCTGGAAGTGCGCTGCGGCCACATGGGACTGCCGCGCCGCAGGATCCTGCTCACCCATGTGGTGGGCGCGGAGTTCGCCCCCCAGGTCACCCCGCGCCAGTGGGGCGGCTGGGGCTACCGCTGGCGCCCCGAACAGGGCACGGCCGTGGTCGTGCGCCGGGGCGAGGGCCTGGTGCTCAGGCTCGGCGACGGCAGGACCTTCACGGTCACGGTCGACGACGCGGAGGAAGGCGCCCGGTTCATCCGCGACCGCCTGCACCTGCCGTCCACCGGCGCACCGGCCGACGCCTGACCCCCGTCCGGGACGTGGCCGGCCACCCCCGGGCGCGGGTCACAGCCCGGCCCGGTCGGCCCGCGGACCGAGTCCGGGCACGCCGTCCTCACCGCGTGGAGCCCGCCGCGTACCGCCGCCCGCGGTCCCACCGGCCTCGATCGGCCGTCTGGCCGAGGCGAGCCCGGCGAGCAGCCCCGCGCCCGCCGTCACCGGAGTGAAGCTCAGCGCGTTGCCGACGCTCGCCAGCGCCGCCAGAGCCGTGAGCGCCGCTCCGGCGGTCAGCGCGATCGCGGTGCTGCGCGGCGAGCGCCACAGCACGTACAGGAGCCAGCCGAACGCGGCTCCCAGCAGCACCACACCCACCACCCCCTGCTCGGCAGCCTGCTGCAGCGCGGCCGAGTGCGGTTTGCCGTCCGACCCGAGCGTCTGCTGGGCCGTGGGGCTCAGCTCGGCGAAGCGGTCGGGCCCGATACCCAGGACGGGGTGCTCCCCGGCCAGCCGTGCGGCGTCCTGCCACAGCCGCACCCGGTTGCCGGTCAGCCCGCCCTCCAGGGAGACCGCGAGCCCGTCGGGCAGGACGTTGACGGCCACCGCCCACGAGAGGCCGACCATCAGACCGGCGGCCAGCGCGAGACCGACGAGACCGAGCAGCCGGCTCCGCATCCTGGCGGCAGCGAGGGAGCACAGCAGCACACCCGTCGCCGCCACGAAGCCGGCGACGGAGCCGAGCCCGAGCGAGGCGCAGGCCGTGCCGAGAGCCAGCAGCCGCAGGGTGAGACGCAGCGACGCCCGCCGGGTCGCGGCCGCCGCGCAGCAGGCCGCGCCGGCCGCCAGGACCAGGAGTGCGACGGCCGCGCCGGTGTGTCCCGGAGCGGTGTCCACGGTGGTCGTGGCGCCGGGCATGCCGCGACGCGAGACGAGCGCCAGGACCAGGGCGGCCAGGGCGGCGACGGTCGCGGTGGCCACCGGCAGCAGCGTCCCGCAGATGCGTCCGCAGGCGAAACCCGCGGCGACGGCGAGCAGCGCGAGCAGCACCCCTTCGGGCCGGGTCTCCCGGCCCGCCGCGCTGATCAGCGACCAGATCGCACACGCGGCGAGGATCAGTGCCCCGGCGGCGTCGGACGCGTTGCCGCCCTCGGACACCCGCTCTGCTGATGGAGCCATCACGTCCGTCCCCCGGCCTGTGACCGTCCCGTTCGCGAGGGCCGGATGCGGCCCGGTCGGCGGGGGACTGGCGCACAGGTTATCGGCCACAGCGGTCATGTGTGCAGAAGATGCGAAGAAACGATCCGGCGGTATGGATTCCGCCACCGGGAAGGGGCTCCCCCCATCTCGGCCCGCCACCGTAGACTCCGCCGGGTGAGCACCACCATCGCCCAGGTAGGCGACCCGCAGAAGCCTGACTCCGCCCCCCGAGCCGGCCGTCTGCTGCCGCGTCTGGCACGGCCTGGCGCCGCCGTGCTCTCCGGGGTCCTGCTGTACGCGAGTTTCCCGCCCCGGCCGCTGTGGTGGCTGGTTCTGCCCGGGTTCGCCCTGCTCGGCTGGGTGCTCTTCGAGCGCAGGTTCCGCGCCGCGTTCGGCCTCGGCCTGCTCGCCGGGCTCGGCTTCATGCTGCCGCTGCTGCACTGGACGGGCGAAGAGGTCGGCCCGGTGCCGTGGCTGGCCCTCGCCGCAGCCGAGGCGCTGTTCATCGCCGTGGGCTGCGTCGGCATCTCCGCCGTCTCCCGCCTCCCCTGCCGGCCGGTCTGGGCGGCCGCGGTCTGGACGCTCGACGAGGCGGTACGGGCCAGGGTGCCGTTCGGCGGCTTCCCCTGGGGCAAGATCGCCTTCGGGCAGGCCGACAGCGTGTTCCTGCCGCTCGCGGCCCTCGGCGGTACCCCGCTCCTCTCCTTCGCGGTGGTGCTCTGCGGTTTCGGCCTCTTCGAGGCGGTCCGCAGCCTCCGCGTCCACCGCACCACCGGTGAACTGCCCCGTGGAGCCGTCGTCGCGGTGGCCGCGACCGTCCTCGTGCCCGTGGCCGCCGCACTCGCGGCGCTGCCGCTGGTGGACGACTCCGCCGAGGACGGCACCGCGACCGTCGCCGCGATCCAGGGCAACGTGCCGCGGCTCGGACTCGACTTCAACTCCCAGCGCCGCGCCGTCCTGGACAACCACGCCAACCGCACCGAGCAACTCGCCCGGGACGTGAAGGCGGGCAAGGTCCCCCAGCCCGACTTCGTCCTGTGGCCCGAGAACTCCTCCGACCTCGACCCCTACCGCAACGCGGACGCGAGGATCGTCATCGACGACGCGGTGAAGGCGATCGGTGTGCCGACCGTGGTCGGCGCGGTCGTCGAGCCCGACACGGGCAAGCTGCGCAACACCCTCATCCAGTGGGACCCGGACAAGGGCCCCGTGGACACGTACGACAAGCGTCACATCCAGCCGTTCGGCGAGTACATGCCGATGCGTTCCGTCGCACGCGTCTTCAGCTCGGACGTCGACCGGGTGCAGCGCGACTTCGGCCCGGGCAAGAAGGTCGGCGTCTTCGACCTGTCGGGCACCTCGGTCGGACTGGTCACCTGCTACGAGGCCGCCTTCGACGACGCCGTACGCGACACGGTCGAACACGGCGCCCAGCTGATCGCCGTCCCCAGCAACAACGCCACCTTCGGCCGCAGCGAGATGACCTACCAGCAGCTCGCGATGTCCCGGGTGCGCGCGGTCGAGCACAGCCGGTCCGTGGTCGTCCCGGTCACCAGTGGTGTCAGCGCGGTGATCCGGCCGGACGGCACCGTCGTGCAGAAGACGAAGATGTTCACGCCGGACGCCCTGGTCGACGAGGTGCCGCTGCGCTCCTCGCTCACCCCGGCCACCCGGATGGGCCCGCTCCCGGAGGGAGTGCTGGCCCTGCTCGCGGTGATCGGCCTCGGCTGGGTGACGGCCCGGGCGGTGCGCGCCAGGCGCGCCCGCTGAGCGCGATCGCCCGCCACGTAGGGTCAGGGCATGGCCATTCCCGACTTCATCCGTGACATCCGCGCCACCGCGGGTCAACAGTTGCTGCTGCTGCCCGGCGTCAGCGCAGTCGTCTTCGACGACGAAGGCAGAGTGCTGCTCGGACGACGGGCCGACACCGGCAAGTGGTCGGTGATCGGCGGCATCTCCGAGCCCGGGGAGCAGCCCGCGGCGACGGCGGAGCGCGAGGTGTACGAGGAGACGGCCGTGCACTGCGTGGCGGAGCGGGTGGTGCTCACCCAGGCCCTGCCGCCCGTCCAGTACGAGAACGGCGACCGCTGCCAGTATCTGGACGTCACCTTCCGCTGCCGCGCCACCGGCGGCACGGCCCGGGTCAACGACGACGAGTCGCTGGAGGTGGGCTGGTTCTCCGTCGACGCGCTGCCGCCGCTGCACGAGTTCGCGCTCTTCCGGATCAAGCAGTCGATGACCGACGGTCCCACCTGGTTCGAGGCCACCGCCCCACAGACGTGAGGGAGGGGCCGAGGGCTTCGCACGGCCGCCCGGCCCCAGGACCGCCGCGGATCAGACGTCACCCGCCTGTTCCGCCGCGGACGCTACGCACCGCTGCGTGCGGCGTCCGCCGGCCGCTCCGCGGGCGCGTCCTGTCCGGTGCCGGGGTCCACGTCCGCCAGATCCCGGTCCCGGGTCTCCTTGGCACAGACCACGGCCAGCACGGTGATGAGTGCGGCGGCGATCACGTACAGCGCGATCGGTGTGGAACTGTCGTAGTCGGCGAGCAGCGCCGTGGCGATGAGCGGGGCCGGGGCACCGGCCGCGACCGACGAGAACTGGGCGCCGATCGACGCGCCCGAGTACCGCATCCGGGTCGCGAACAGCTCCGAGAAGAACGCCGCCTGCGGCGCGTACATCGCGCCGTGGAAGAACAGCCCGACCGTGACGGCGAGCAGCAGGCTCCAGAAGCTGCGACTGTCGATCAGGGCGAAGAAGGGGAACATCCACAGCCCCACCCCGACCGCGCCGACCAGGTAGACCGGCCTGCGCCCGACCCGGTCCGACAGCGCCCCCCACAGCGGGATGACGGCGAAGTGGATCGCCGACGCGACGAGGACGGCGTTGAGCGCCGTCTGCTTGCTCAGGTCGGCCGCCGTCGTCGCGTACACGAGGATGAACGCCGTGATGACGTAGTAGCTGATGTTCTCCGCCATCCTGGCGCCCATGGCGATCAGCACGTCGCGCCAGTGGTGCCGCAGCACGGCCACGACCGGCAGCTTCTCCGTCGCCCCGGACGCGGCCCTGCGCTCCTCGGCCTGTTCCCGCGCGGCCTTGAACAACGGTGATTCGTCGACAGACAGACGAATCCACAAACCGATGATCACCAGCACTCCGGAGAGCAGGAACGGGATGCGCCAGCCCCACGCCTCGAACGCCGAGTCCGACGTGAGCGCGGTGAGCGCGGAGAGCACCCCGGTGGCGAGCAACTGCCCGGCCGGCGCGCCGGTCTGCGGCCAGGAGGCCCAGAAGCCGCGGTGCTTCGCATCCCCGTGCTCCGACACCAGCAGCACGGCCCCGCCCCACTCCCCGCCGAGGGCGAAGCCCTGCACCAGCCGGAGCACGGTGAGCAGGACGGGAGCGGCGACGCCGACGGTGGCGTGCGTCGGCAGCAGCCCGATCGCGAACGTGGCCCCGCCCATCATCAGCAGACTGAGCACCAGCAGCTTCTTGCGCCCCAGCCGGTCGCCGTAGTGACCGAAGACCAGCGCACCGACCGGCCGCGCGGCGAAGCCGACCGCGTAGGTGAGGAAGGACAGGAGGGTCCCCACCAGCGGCTCGGACTCGGGGAAGAACAGCTTGTTGAAGACCAGGGCGGCCGCTGATCCGTACAGGAAGAAGTCGTACCACTCGATGGTGGTGCCGATGAGGCTGGCGGCGACGACGCGGCGGAGGTTGGAGGCGGGCGGGGGAGCGGATGCCGGTTCGGCCATGGGTACCACTTCCGGACAGTTGGCGGGGACGGGGACGTGTCGCCATACCGTAGGAAGACGCAGGTCAGGGGCGTATGTGGTGGGACACCATAGTTGGGGTGGCGGGGGTGCGGGCGGGCGCTACGGGGGAGTGATCGGGAGCCGAACGCGTGGCAGCGGGCGGCCTGGAGGGGGCTGCCCGAGTTGCACGTTTCGCCATAGTTCAGTGGGGCGGTGCTGACTCCCGTGGCGTACCTGAGCATCCTCGGCGGCACCGGCCTGACCGCTGGGAGCGTCCCCATCCGTAGGCGTACTCGACGGGACCGGCCAGTTGTGCGGGGTCGTTGCGCAGATGGCTGACGAGGTCGCGGACCGCGGCCAGGCCCAGCCCGAGGACGAGCGGATCCTCGCCCTCGTAGGTGAGTTCGTAGATCCAGCCAGGCCGGAACCCGCCGTCGACGTGGAGCTCGCACCGGCTCGGTACGACGGCGGTGGCCGCGGTCCGCAGGTCGTTTCCGCCGCCCTGCAGTCTTGCGAACCACCAGGTTCCGGTGGGGAGTTCCTCCGGCGTGCTGTGCGGATAGCGCCGCCTGGTGAGGCGGGTGGTGTGCGGCCCGTTCGCTGACCGGGTAGGACCTGGTGCTCGACCAGCGGGACAGCGGTAGCGAGGCGGTGGGTTCCTCCACGATGAACTCGGCTGTCGTCAGGCCGCGCACGGGCTCCGCACCTCGTCTCGCCGCAGGCAGGTCGAGCAGCAGCCGGACGTCGCCCGGAAGCAGATCACCCTGCCAGGCACCGAAGACGATCGGGTATCCGCGGCGCATCAGAGAGCCTTTCCCGGGGATCGCGCGGTTGGCGGCTGCCTTCGGGTCCACTGTGTAGTGGGCGGTGGCGGTGAGTAGTTCGTACGCCCCGGTGCCAGGGAAGCGGTGGCTTGCGGCTGACGGCTCGCGGGAGTGCGCCTCCAGGCCGACCGGGCGCTCCGGAACGGGACTCACCTGCCCGCCTCCTGAAACGCTGGGGAAGCGGGGCGCCAGCCCAGCTCGGGTGCGATCAGGTGCTGTACGTCGTGGAGGATCTGTTCGTACTCCTTGCGGTGGAACTCGTACGGCAGCTCCAGGCGCAGCTCCGACACCTGCGCGAGGACGGGATCGTCCGCCAACTGCTCCAGGATCTGCGCCGCGGTGCCGACCACGTCCGGGGCGAACAGGATCCGCTTCCCGCCCAGCGCCGCCACCGTCTGCGGCTTCAGGGTGCGCTCGTGTCGACTGGCCGCGTACTCCCGGTAGCGGGCCCGGGTGGTCGCGTCGGCGTTGTCGAACGGCACGATCACCCGCCCGAGCGCTACGCGCGCCGCTGTCCGGTCGTCGCCCAGGCTGCGCCGGTACTCGGAGAGCAGGTTCAGCTGGGCGGTGGTGAAGTCGTCGGTGTCCTCGCCGGAGACGATGTTGCCGGACAGCAGGTTGAGGCCGGCCTCGGCGGCCCAGCGGACCGAGCGCAGGCTGCCTCCGCCGTACCAGATCCGCTCCACCAGACCGGGGTTGTGCGGCTGCAGGCGTGGGCGTTGGACGTTGCCGGGCGACTGGATGACCGTGTCCGGGCCGCCGAGACAGTCGCCGCGCAGGTTGTCGACGAGGCGGGCGATCCGGCCGTACGACAGGTCGAAGCCGCGCCAGTCGCCGTCGTACACCAGGTCGCCGAGCAGGTCGGCGTGTGGCATGCCGGTGCTGAAGCCGACCTGGAGGCGGCCGCGGGACAGTACATCGGCCAGCGCCAGGTCTTCGGCCAGGCGGAACGGGCTCTCGTAGCCGATCGGGATGACCGCGGTGCCCAGCTCGATCCGCTCGGTGCGCTGGCCGGCCGCGGCAAGGAACACGGCAGCGGAGCCGACGCCGTGTTCGAGGTGACGCTGGCGGATCCAGGCGCCGTCGTAGCCGAGCCGTTCGCCGTACTCGAAGAGTTGGAGTGTCTCCTCCAGACCGGTGTACGGGTCGTCGTCGGCGAAGTTGCCCGGGGTGAGAAGGGCCAGTGAGGTGATGGTGGGTGTGCTCATGCGACCGTGGTCCTCAGCTCGTGGTGGTCTCGGCGGCGGGGGTGGGGACGCGGCCGCCGGGGATCGCCGCGAGCAGTTCGCGGGTGTACTCGTGGCGGGGGCGGGTGAACAGGTCCTCTGGCGGGCCTGTCTCGACGACGCGGCCGGCCCGCATGACGGCGACCTGGTGCGCGATTTGACGTACGACGGCCAGGTCGTGGGAGATGAAGAGGTACGCCACCCCCGTGTCGGCCTGCAACTCGGCTAGTAGGTCCAGGACTTGGGCCTGTACGGACACGTCGAGCGCGGAGACCGGCTCGTCGCACACCACCAGGTCGGGGGAGAGGGCGAGGGCACGGGCGATCGCCACTCGCTGCCGCTGCCCGCCGGACAGTTCCGCCGGGCGGCGCTCCAGCGTCGAGGCCGGAAGGGCCACCCGGTCGAGCAGATCACGGGCCCGGGCGCGCCGGGAGGCGCGGTCGCCGATCTTGAAGGCGCGGAGCGGCTCGGTGATCACCTCGCCGATGGAGTAGCGGGGGTCGAGCGAGGCGTAGGGGTTCTGGTAGACGAGCTGGGCGCGGCGGCGCAGCTGCCTGGCCTGGGCGCCCGTGGCGGTGGTGACGTCGGTGCCGTCGAAGAGGATCTGTCCGGCGGTCGCGTCGGCGAGGCGGAGCACCAGGCGGGCGGTGGTGGACTTCCCGGAGCCGGACTCGCCGACCAGGGCCAGGGTCTGGCCTCGGTGGAGGGTGAAGCTGACGTCGTCGACGGCGCGCAGGGTGCGGGGCCCGTCCCCAGCGCGGGGCAGCCTGAACTCCTTGACCAGGTTGCGTACCTCGACCAGGGGCGCCGTATCCGGCTTGGGGACGGAGACAGGGGTGCGGGGCCGGGCGGTGGTCAGGCTCGGGGCGCTGGCCAGCAGGTGCCGGGTGTAGTCGTCCTGCGGGTCGGCGAGGATGTCATGGGTGGGGCCTGCCTCGACGACCTTGCCTTGCGACATCACGACCAGCCGCTGCGCCCGGTCGGCGGCGACCCCGAGATCGTGGGTGACGAGCAGGACCGCGGTGCCCGACTCCTCGGTGAGGTGCTGGAGATGGTCGAGGATAACCCGCTGCACGGTGACGTCGAGCGCGCTGGTGGGCTCGTCGGCGATGATCAGCTCGGGCTGCGCGGCGATGGCGATGGCGATCAGGGCGCGTTGCCGCATGCCGCCGGACAGTTCGTGCGGGTACTGCCGGGCCCGGGTGGCCGCGTCGGGCAGTCCGGCCCGGTCCAGGACGGCGATCGCCTCGGCGGGAGCCGAGCGGCGGGTTGCGAGACCATGGATGCGCAGCACTTCGGCGACCTGGTCGCCGATGCGCTTGACGGGGTTGAGGGAGACCGTCGGATCCTGGGGGACCAGTCCGATCCGCGCTCCGCGTACGGTGCGCAGTTCCGCCTCCGACAGGGTGGCCAGGTCGTGCCGGCCGAAGCGGACGGTGCCCGCGTCGATGCTGCCGTTCGCCGACAGGAGCCGGGTGATCGCGTGTGCGGTCGTGCTCTTGCCGGAGCCGGACTCGCCGACCACCGCCGTCACCTGTCCCGGCCACACGTCGAGGTCCACGCCCCGGACGGCCTCGACCGTGCCGCCCCGGGTGCGGTACGACACCGACAGGCCGCGTATCTCCAGCAGTGGTGTGGTCACGTCCTCACCGTTCTCACGTTCGTCGGTCATCGCTGCCGGGACCATTCGCCGTCCAGCGCCCGGGCGATGCGGTTGGTGGCCAGTACGGTCGTGGCGATCGCCAGCCCGGGCAGCGCGGTCAGCCACCAGGCGTTGGCGAGGTAGTTGCGGCCGTCGGAGATCAACGTCCCCCACTCCGGGGCCGGCGGGGGCGCCCCGTAGCCGAGGAAGCTCAGCGCCGACACGGCCAGGATGGAGGAGCCGAAGTCGAGAGTGGCCAGCACGATCACCGGGCCCGCCGCATTGGGCAGCACATGCCGGCCCAGCACCGAGTACCAGCGCGCTCCGCCGGCGCGTGAGGCCTCGACGAAGACGGCCTGCCGCACCCGCAGCACCTCCGCGCGCGCCACCCGTGCGAACGCGGCCACACTGGCGATGCCGACCGCGACCGCCACCTTCACCGTGCCGTAGCCCAGCGCGGTGACCAGGGCCAGGGACATGAACAGCGCGGGGATGGACAGCAGCACGTCGACGAAGCGCATCAGCACGTCGTCCACCCAGCGGCCCACGAACCCGGCGACCACCCCCAGCAGCCCGCCGACCACGAACGCGACCAGCACGGCGATCAGCGTTGCCTTCAGGGACAGCTGGGCGCCGTGGACGACCCGCGAGAACACATCGCGGCCCAGCTCGTCGGTGCCGAACCAGTGACTGCCGCTCGGGCCGCGGAAGTTCTGCGACGGCACGCCCTTCAGCGGGTCCTGCGAGGTGAACAGGTCGGGCCAGAACGAGGCCAGCACCACCAGCACGAGGACGACCACCGACAGCAGCAGCCCCGGGCGGCGCACCACGAACCGCAGCAGCCGCCGTACGTCCACGCGGCGCCCGGGATCAGGCTCCGGCCCCGCCGCGACCGGGCGGGCCAGTCCCCGTGCCGCTTCGGCGGGGTCGTCGACAAGGTTCTGGCTCATGCGAGGACCGCCTTTCTGTCCGAGGTCACCACGATCCGGGGGTCGAGGAGTGGATAGACCAGGTCGATGACCAGGTTCGTCGTCACGAAGATCAGCGCCCCGAACACCACCACCCCCTGGACCAGCGGGATGTCCTGGGCGGTGACCGCCGCCGCGGTGACGCGGCCGAGGCCGTCGCGGGAGAACACCGTCTCGACGACGACCGAACCGGCGATCAGCTGCCCCACCAGCAGGCCGACGACCGTCAGCGCCGGCAGGGACGCGTTGCGCAGCGCGTGCCGCAGATGGACCCGCCACCGGCCGGCGCCCTTGGCGCGGGCGGTCTCCATATACGCCTGGTCCAGTGCGGTGAGCAGGCTCTTGGCGAGCACCTGCGCGATCTGCGCACCGGTCGGCACCGCCAGAGTCAGCGCCGGCAGTACCAGCCCCTTGAATCCGTCGTTGCCGAACGCGGGGAACCAGCGCAGCCGAAAGGAGAACGTCTCGACGAGCAGCAACCCCACCCAGAACGTCGGGACGGACACTCCCAGCGGCGGCAGCGACAGCAGCAGCTGCCGCAGCCAGCGCTGGGCGGTGTAGGTGGCCAGCACCGCCAGACCGACGCCGAGGACCACCGCGAGCAGCAGTGCCGCGCCGGTCAGCTGCAGTGTCTGAGGCAGGGCGTCGGCCAGCGTCGAGGTGACCGGGCGGCCGGTGGACACCGAGTCGCCGAAGTCCCCGCGCACCGCCCGGCCGAGGCACTCGGCGTACTGCACCAGCACCGGCTTGTCGAAGCCGTACTCGTGCCGCAGGGCGGCGAGCTGCTGCGGGTCGACCTGCCCCGAGTCCATTCCGGCACCGGCCATCGCCGTGACCGGGTCACCCGGCAGATAGTCCAGCACCAGGAACGAGACCGTGTAGGCCGCCCACAGCACCCCGACCGCCTGGCCGAGCCGTTTGATGACGTAGCGGCGCATGCGCTACCCGATCCAGGTGTCGTGCAGCTGGATCCGGCTGGAGGCGTCGAAGTTCAGGTCGTGCACCTTCTTCGCGACGCCCAGCTGGGTCTGGAGCTCCACCACCGGCGCATAGTAGGCGTTCTGCACGAGCAACTGCTGTGCCTGGGTGACCAGTTGCTTGCGCTCGGCCGTGTCGACGGTCGCGGCCTGATCGGACAGCGTCGTGTCGAGGGAGCTCGCGGGCAGGTGGTAGGAGTTGGCCAGCTCGGTGGAGAAGGAGCTGCGCAGGATGTCCGGGTCGGCGCGGGTCACGTTGCTCCACACCGCGTCGAAGTCACCCGACTGGAGGGTTGGGGCGAACTGGGTGACCTGGAGCTGCTTGAGGACCACGTCGACACCGACGGCCTTGAGCTGCTGCTGGATCAGCTCCAGCGCGGGCTGGTTGGTGGAGGCGTTGGGGAACCACTTGACGGTCAGGCTCAGCTTCTTGCCGTCCTTGGTGCGGATGCCGTCGCTGCCGGTCTTCCAGCCGGCGGCATGTAGCAGGGACTTGACCTTGGCCGCGTCGAAGGCCAGATGGGAGGCGAGGTCGGTGTAGTCGGGTGTGGTGTGCGCTAGGACGCTGGTCGCCGCCTGGGTGCCGGTGGGGAAGACGGTGTCGGCGATCTGCTTCCGGTCAATGGCGAACAGGATCGCCTGGCGCACCCTCGTGTCCTGCAGGGCCGGTCGCGAGTTGTTGAGGCCGAGACCGAACACGACGCCGGGGTTGGCCCGTCGCTGCAGGGCGACCTGACCGCCCTTGAGCGCCGCCTCGTTGGCCTTGCCCACGCTGCTGATCGCGTCCACCTGGCCGGACTGGAGACTGCCGGCCCGTATGCCCGCCTCCGGGACGACCTTGAATACCAGCTTGTCGAGGTACGCCTCGCCCTTCTTGCTCCACCGCGAGGAACCCCACGCGTATCCCGTGCGCTTGGCCAGGGTGATCGACTGGTTCTGCACGTACTGCTTCAACACGAAGGGTCCGGACCCGATCACCCCGTCGCTGCACTTCTGCTGCGGGGTCTTCTTCACGCTCGCCGACGACTCGATCCCGAGCGAGTGGGTCGAAGTGGCCTGCAGGAACTGAGCGTTGGGCTGGCTGAAGGTCACCTTGACGGTGAGCGGGTCGACCACCGTGGTGGACTTGACGCCGCTCAGATAGCCCTCGGCGAGCGTCCCCAGAGCGCCGAGCTTCGGCACCGCGTCGAAGTTGTCCTTGACCACCTGCGCGCTCAGCTTCGAGCCGTCGCTGAAGGTGACACCCGACCTCAGGTAGAACGTGAACGTCGTGGCGTCGGAGCTGACATCCCAGCTCTTCGCCAGCCACGGCACGATCTTGCCGGTCCTGGGGTCCTGGTCCGTGAGTGAGTCCACGACCTGGCGCACAGAGTAGATGGTCTCGTTGCTGGCGACCTGCTGCGGATCCACGCAGCCGGAGTCCGAACCCACCGCGAAGGTCAGGGTGCGGCCGGACTTGGGCTGCCCGGCGCCGGTGCCGGAATCGCCGCCGCCGGAGCCGCAGGCGGTCAGCAGGACACTGGTGGTCACAAGGGCGGTCAGTGCCGCCCACCGGGAGGTTCTGACATCGGAAAGTGCAGTCACGGAGGGCTTCTCCTACTCGAGTCACCAGGCACGGCTGTGGCGCAGGGCACGTCCGTGCGTGGGCATGCTGCCCCGGCCGGCGCGACGCCGGTGCCGGGGGAGCGCGGTGCAGACGGGGACAGGACGAAACGGGGGATCAAAGACAGGCAGAGATCAGGCGCGGGCGGGTGCGCGACGACAGGTGCCGTACTGCGACCAGCGGCGGGAAGGCCCGTCAGACCTGACAGAGACAGCTGGTCGAGCGCTTGAGGTCGATGTGGCGCCGACGGGAGAGCCGGGAGAACACGGTGGCGCCGGCGAAGCGGGCGCTGAGGTCACCACCGTGCCGCATGTCGGTCCTCCACATATCCGGCCCCGATCACGGGGCCACGCGCTTGCGGAGATCGTCGGTGATCCCGCCGGGCTTTCACCTGGAGCACCCCACCGCGGGGGAGGGTTGCCGGTCAGCGAGCCAGGGCTTGACGCTGACACTCAATGCCGTTCGTGATCGTACGGAGCGGTCTTGGCGTACGTCAATGACGCAAAAGGACGCCTTGCCAGGAGAGTCGGGGCGAGAGTGCGTCCGGCTCAGAAGCCGCCGCGCTCGCGGGGGATCTTCTGGCCTGCCTCGATCGCCACCGGCAGCCGGTTCTCGGCCGGGGGCAGCGGGCAGGTGGCCAGGTCGGTGTAGGCGCACGGCAGGTTCGTGGCGCGGTTGAAGTCCACGACGACCGTGCCGTCGGTGGCAGGAGGGTCGAGGGCGAGGGCCCGGTTGGCGGCGTACGTGGTGAGGCCGGAGGTGGCGTCGGTGAACAGCACCATCAGCCGTCCCGCACCATGGCCGGGGAACGCGGTCAGCGCCAGCTGTTGCCCGTCCAGCTCGAACTCGACCCTGCCCGGGGCGTCGTACACATGCTCAAGGCCCTCGACCGCGGCGCCCACGGTGGTCGGCCGTGGCGTGTCGAACGGGATGTAGCGGCCCGTCACGGCCCAGCGCGGGTCGGGGGCGTAGGCGGGCGTTCCGGTGAAGGCCGTGCGCAGCGGCGCGTCTGGGTGCCGGGGGCGCACGATGTCCTGGCCGCCGCGCTTGGCGACCTCGATGACGGCGTCTCCCCAGACGGCGTCGACGCCGCCGCGCTCGGGAAGCACACCGAAGCGGTGTTCGCCGCGTGCCGGCGTTCCGTCGACGATCAGTTCCTCACCTTCGTCGAGGTGTACGACGACGCCTTCGGGGCCGGTGTGCCATGCGCCGGGCGCGTCCGGGAAGCGCTGCGGTCGGTCGTCGAGCCAGTGCAGGCCGGTGACCGCCAGGAACCCGTGCGGGGCGGCGAGCCGGGCCTCCTGGGCGCGGTGCCACTCCAGCCAGATCTCGGTGAAGGCGTGGAGGTCCGTGGTGGTGGCCTCGATGGTCATGGGGAATCTCCTTTGTGCCGGGGGTGCCTTAGGTGCAGGGGATGCTGGGGAGGCAGGGGGCTGACGAGCCGAGGGGTGTACTCAGCCGGCCAGTTCGCCGAGGAGCCGCCAGGTGCGTCGGCGGTCGGCTTCTCCCGCGATCTCGGTCCCGGAGAACACGACCTCGGTGGCGCCGGCGTCGCGGTAACGGCGTACCTCGGCCTCGACCGTCTTCTCGTCGCCGATCACGGCCAGGTCGACGGCCCGCCTGCCGCCGGAGAGTTCGATGACCCGCGCGTAGGACGGGATCTGTTCATAGAACGCGAGGTTCTCGGTGGCCTTGGCCCGCACCGCGTCGACGTCGTCGGTGACCACGCCGGGCACCAGGGCCACGATCCTGGGCGCGGGGCGGCCCGCGGCCTCGGCTGCGGCGGTCAGGGCGGGCACGATGTGGTTCTCCAGGGCGCGCGGTCCCGCCAGATAGGGCAGGATTCCGTCGGCAAGCTCGCCGCTGGCCCGCAGAGCCTGCGGCCCCATCGCGGCGACGAGCAGGGGGACACCGTTCTCGGCACCCGGAACCCGCGCCGTGATCGGTGTGGTGGCGGTGAGTAGTTCGCCGTGGAAGTCGGCCGTGCCGGTTTCGGTCAACTTCCGCAGGGCGGTGAGGAATTCGCGCAGCCGGGCTATGGGTCGTTCGAAAGGCAGACCGAAGCCCGTCTCCGTCAGCAGTTTCGTTCCCAGAGCCAGACCGAGGTGATAGCGGCCGTGGGTCGCGGCCTGGGCGGTCTGGGCCTGGCTGGAGACGAGCAGCGGGTGCCGGCCGAATACGGGGATCGCGGAGGTGCCGACCTGCAGTCCGGGCACTTCGCGCCCGACGATCGCCGCGAGCTGGGGTGAGTCCGCGCCGAAGGTCTGCCCGAACCAGGCCGACGCGACACCGAACTCCGCGGCCTCCTGGGCCAGTTGGACGGTGGCGTCGACCTGGTTCGGCGCGTCGGACGCGTTGAGGGCTACTCCAACAGTCATGTCAGTCAGAACAGGCGTCGGCCGGACCCGCATTCCGGTCGGCGTGTGACAGCTTCTTGTCAGTCATGTGTACAAGGGCCGGCTCGGGGGCTCAGCCCGCCTGTCGTCGGTCCGGTGCGGACCGGTGGGTGAGGGGTGCGCGCAGGAAGCGGGCCGGCCGGCCGGCGCAGGACCCGGCCCAGCACCACCGGCTGCTCACCGGGGGGCTCGACGAGGTATGGAGCCGTCCGGACATGACATTCCAGTCCCTTGGCGTGACTGGAGGCCTGGCCCCATGATCGAGATCGTCGAGCCGGACCGCCGCATCGCCTGTGACCGGTGCATCGAGGTGTGCCCGACGCGCGTCTTCGACCGCGGCGCCGACGGCGTTCCGGTGATCGCGCGCCAGGACAGCTGCCAGACCTGCTTCCAGTGCGAGGCGTACTGCCCGACCGACGCGCTGTTCGTCGCCCCGCTGGTTACCGCGGTCGCTCCCGGCTCGCACGTGCGTGATGTGACAGAGCTCGAGGAATCCGGGCTGCTCGGCGGATATCGACGAGAGCTGGGGTGGGGCAGGGGGAGGAGGCTCGGCGCCCGCACTGCGGAGGGGCCGGAGTATCCGGACTGACTGGCCTGGGCGGTCGTAGGCTCCTACCAGACTCCTTCACTCGGCCTAGGACGCTGGACACCGGCCTCGAAGAACGATGTGTCGCGCGCCGCTCAGAAGCTCCGCAAACGGGCAAGGGGCCGCAGGTTCACAACCCGTCGTCCCGACGGTGTGTGTCGTCCCGGCGGTGCGGAGGGTCTTCGCGGGCGAGAGCCTGCGGGCCCTTTTTGGCAGGGCCTTCAGCGGTGATCACGCAGCTCGCAGGCACGTCACCCACGCCGACGCCGACTCGTCCGACGCCGGATACACCCCGTCCCGGCGGTGCAGTGGGAAACGCGTGGTGACCGTGCCGAGCGGGGGCGCCGTCCATCTGGGCGTCCGCGATGCGGGACGGTCCTCTTGACGTCGCTCGCGGCCGGTCCGACACTCACTGGGGGAATCCTAGTGAACAGGTAGGGAAACATGAGGCGCCTGGAGCCGGTCGCTGTCCGAGTGAGCCGTTCGCCTCTTCTGACCTCGCGTCGGCACATCGATCTGCAGCGTGTCTGCAGTTCGATCAGCCCTCAGGGCTGAGCCGCGCCCATCCCGCGCCGAGGGATGCCCCACGATGGTGCCGTCCTGACCTGCGCATACGGGTGAGCCCCGCTCCCTCGCCCGACGTCGCTTCCGCCGCGTGTACGTCCGCGCCCGCTCCAGGGGAGATTCATGTCCGTCACACCGTTGGCCGCCCACGCCTCCGACCGACCCGCGCCCGCCTTCCGGGGCCGGATCGGCCAGGACGCGCGCAGCGGCCACTACGCCGTTCCGGGCCGCTACCGCCTCCATCTGTCGACCGCGTGTCCCGATGGCCTGCGCATCGCCGTCACCCACGGCCTGCTCGGCCTGGACACCGTCTGTCCGGCCACCTTCCTGTCGGCCGTCCCCGACTGCCCCGAGGGCGGCCACTCGGCCCTGCAACCGCTGTACGAGGCCAGCGCCCACCGATACGCCGGTCCGGCCGTCGCGCCGGTGCTCAGCGACGACTGGTCCGGACGGATCGTCAGCACGCACGCTCCGGACATCATGCGCGACCTCGCCCGCCGCTTCGGCGGCGACCGACCCTCGCCGTACCCGTGCGGCGCCGAGTCGGAGATCGAGGCCGTCGAGCGGATGTGCGCGGGCATCGAACAGGCCGCGCAGAGCGCCGGATCGGCCGGCGGCGAGCAGGCTGAGCGCGCGGCGGCGCTCGCCATGCTGCTCGAGACGCTGGGCGTGCTGGAGCGATGGCTCGTCGGCCGCACGTACATGATTCGCGACGAAATCACGGCGGCGGACGTCGAGTTGTGGGTCGCCCTGGTCCAACTCGACACCGTGCACCGCAACCACCTGGACGCCTCAGCCGTCCGGCGCATCGCCGACCATCCGACCCTGTGGGCCTACGCCCGCCACCTGGCCGCCCACCCTGCCTTCGGCGGCCACCTCGACCTCGACGGCATCGAGCGCCGTCATCACGCCCGTTGCCATGGACTGGAGGGTGCTGGAGCAGCCGTTCAGATCCTGGACTGGGCGGCACACGCGGCCCGTCAGCCGTTCCACCTGGTGGACCGGCGTTGACATTCGTTCGGGCAATTGTCTTAACTACGGCCCAGAACGGTCATGAGCGTCAGCGACAAGCCCTGGCTAGCTGACCGGCAACCCTCGCAGGCGGTGGGGTGCCCCAGGTGACGACCGGACCGATGATGTTTCGGTAAGCGCGAGGCCCACAGGGCCGGAACAGTGACGGTGACGCCATGCACGCAGCTCCCAGGACGGCCGTATGCCGCCCTCAGGGCTGCGTGCGGCCGTACGCGAACCTCCTCGTCGCCGACCGTGCTGTCGACCTGCTCCGCGTGAACAGCGCACTGTGTACGACACCGGGCCGTGCCCGCTGTCGGGGCTGACACCTCCCCGCAGCCCCCGCACTCCCTGACGCACACCGCCCGAGCGGTGTGCCGTTGTCCTCCCCGTCCCCGGTACCTCGCCGTCGTGTGCGCCCCCGCATGCCGCCGCGCCTCCGGGGTGTACCCACCCAGCCGGAGCCCACCATGAGTGAACCCCCTGGCGCCACCGTCATCCTCCCCGAGGCGCCGACCGCCGACGAACCGACGAAAGCCCCCACTGCCCAGCGAGTTCTGCCGCTACGGCGGCCAGGACGCTGGGTCGCCACCGCGGTCGTCCTGGTCCTGGCGGCCCAGTTCGTGCACGGTCTGGTCTCCAACCCCTTCTACCAGTGGGACCGCTTCGGCTACTGGTTCCTGCGGCCGAACATTCTCGACGGACTCCTCATCACCCTCGAAGTGACCGCCTACAGCGCCTTGTTGGGTCTGGTCGGCGGCATCCTGCTCGCCCTGGCCCGGCTGTCGAAGAGCCCGGTGCTGCGCGCGGTCAGCTGGGCCTACGTCTGGGCGCTGCGTTCCATCCCGCTCATCGTGGTGCTGATCTTTCTCTACAACTTCAGTGCTCTGTACAGGACGTTGAGCGTCGGGGTCCCCTTCGGCCCGGCCTTCTTCTCCTTCGACGAGTCCAGGCTCGCGACCGACATGGTCGTCGCCGTCGTCGGCCTGAGCCTCAACGAGGCGGCCTATGCGGCCGAGGTGGTGCGCGGCGGCATCCTCTCCGTCGATCAGGGCCAGCACGAGGCGGCAGCGGCGCTCGGCCTGCCGAAGGGCTACCAGTTCCGAAAGATCGTGTTTCCGCAGGCGCTGCGCTCGATCATCCCGAACTACGTCAACCAGCTCATCGGCCTGATCAAGGGCACCTCGCTGGTCTTCTACGTCTCCCTGCTGGACCTGTTCGGCTCCGCGCAGACCATGGGCTCCACCTACCCGGGCGACATCGTGCCGCTGCTGCTGGTCGTCACCGTCTGGTACCTGATCCTGACCAGCGTCGTCTCCGTCGTCCAGTTCTACGTCGAGCGGCACTACGCCCGCGGTGCCACCCGCAACCTGCCACCGACTCCGCTGCAGAAGCTCCGCACCGGGCTCACCGGCCTGCGAGCCCGCATCCGCCAGGAGGCCGCCGTATGAGCGCGAAGACACTCGAACCGCTGGCGGACGTCACGCCCGCCGCCGTCGAAGTCCACGACGTGCACAAGTGGTACGGCACCCATCGGGTGCTGGACGGCGTCGACCTGACCGTCCGCCCCGGCGAGGTGACCGTCATCCTCGGCCCCTCCGGCTCCGGCAAGTCCACCCTGCTCCGGGTCATCAACCACCTGGAGAAGCCGGAGATCGGCTACGTCAGCGTCAACGGCGAGCCGATCGGTGTGAAGCGGCAGGGCGACCGGCTCAAGGAGCTGAGCGAGCGGGCCATCCTCACCCAGCGCGGGCGGATCGGCTTCGTCTTCCAGAACTTCAACCTCTTCCCGCACCTGACCGTCCTGGACAACGTGGCCGCGGCTCCGGTCACCACCGGCCGGCTCAGCAGGCCTGAGGCGCGGCAACTCGCCCGCGAACTCCTCGACCGGGTCGGCCTCGCCGACAAGGCCGGCGCCTACCCGCGCCAGCTCTCCGGCGGCCAGCAGCAGCGCGTCGCCATCGCCCGCGCCCTCGCGCTGCGCCCCGGCGTCATCCTCTTCGACGAACCCACCTCCGCCCTCGACCCCGAACTGGTCGGCGAAGTCCTCGCCGTCATCCAGGACCTGGCGACCAGGGGCACCACCCTCGTCATCGTCACCCACGAGATCGGCTTCGCCCGCGAGATCGCCGACCGGGTCGTCTTCATCGACGGCGGCAGGATCATCGAGCAGGGCCCGCCCTCCGAGGTCCTCGACAACCCGCGTCACGAGCGGACCAGAGACTTCCTCAGCAAGGTCCTCTGACCCGCCGCACCCTTCAGACCTCCCCCCACGCCACCCTCATTACCTCCAGCGACAGGAATGGCCATGCCCACCCAGTTCACCCGACGCAGCCTGATACGCGGCATCACCGCGGCGACCGCCGTCGCCTCCCTGGCCACCGGGCTCGCTGCCTGCGGTGGCAACAGCGACGCGGCCACCTCCACCGACAGCGCCGCCCAGTCCGGCGAGGTCGTCATCGGAAAGGTCTCCAACGGCGCCGCCAAGCAGACCACCATCAAGGTCTCCGAGGTCAAGTCCATCAGCGCCGAACTGCCCGCCGCCGTCAAGAAGAGCGGCAGGCTGGAGATCGGCATCGGCGCCCTGCCGGCCGGCTTCCCGCCGCTGGCCTACGTGGGCAACGACCAGAAGACCCTCACAGGCGCCGAGCCCGACTTCGGCCGCCTGGTCGCCGCCGTCTTCGGCCTCAAGCCCGAGGTGAAGAACTCGACATGGGAGAACCTCTTCGTCGGCATCGACAGCGGCAGGGTCAACGTGGCGTTCTCCAACGTCACCGACACCGAGGAACGCAAGAAGAAGTACGAGTTCGCGTCCTACCGGCAGGACAACCTCGCGTTCATCGTGCCGAAGAAGAGCACCTGGAACTTCGACGGCGACTACGGGAACCTCGCGGGCAAGACGATCGCCGTCGCTTCCGGCACCAATCAGGAGAGGATCCTCCTGGAGTGGAAGGCCAAGCTCGCCAAGGAGGGCAAGAAACTCAACGTCAAGTACTTCCAGGACAGCACCAGCACCTACCTGGCGCTGAACAGCGGAAAGGTCGACGCCTCCTTCGGCCCCAACCCCGGCTTCGCTTACCACAACCGCCAGGTCGCGAACACGCCCAACGCCACCCGCACCGCCGGCACCTACTCCGGCGCCGGCGCGAGCCTGCAGGGCCTGATCGCGGCGACCGCGAAGAAGGACAGCGGCCTTGCCAAGCCGCTCGCGGACGCCATCAACTACCTGATCAAGAACGGCCAGTACGCCGAGTGGCTCAAGGCCTACAACCTCTCCAACGAGGCCGTCGCCAAGTCCGAGGTCGACCCGCCCGGATTGCCGCTCGACAACTCCTGACCACCGCACGCTGGGGACTCCATGGCCGCCTCGCGGTGGCGTCCCCGCGCGCCGGACACCCCGAGCCGCACACCGGAGACCACCACACCATGTCCGTCATCGCCCTCGACACCAGCTCCTCACACATTCTGGACAACCCCGCCTGGGCCGCGCTCACCGGCCCGCACGCCCACTTCGCCGAACGAATCGGCCACGCCGTCCGCTACCAGCAGGACGTGGCCCCCTTCCACGCCCTCTCCGACGAGGAGGACCCGCGCGCCTGGGCCGACCTCACCGCACTCGTCGGCCCCGGCGGCACCGCCGCGGTGCGGGGCGTGACCGAGGCGGCGGAGGGCTGGGAGGTCGTGCGCACCGGACACGGCGTCCAACTCGTGGACACCTCCCTGCGCGCCGAGCCCGATCCCGAAGCCGTACTGCTCGGTCCCGACGACGTGCCCGAGATCCTCGACCTGGTCGCCCGCACCGAGCCGGGCCCCTATCTGCCTCGCACCGTGGAGATGGGCACCTACCTCGGCATCCGCCACCGGGGCCGGCTGATCGCCCTGGCCGGCGAGCGGCTGCACCCGCCTGGCTGGACAGAGATCAGTGCCGTGTGCACCGACCCCGACCACCGTGGCCGGGGCTTGGCCACTCGTTTGGTCCGTGCGGTCGCAGTCGGCATCAAGGAGCGCGGCCAACGCCCCTTCCTGCACGCCGCGGCCACGAACGCGAACGCGATCCGGCTGTACGAGTCGATCGGGTTCACCCTGCGCCGCCGTACCGTCTTCTCGCTCGTCCGGCACACCGGGGCCGCCGCGCCGGAAGAAACGGCATAGCCGTGCCCTTGTTCTTGTCGAAGGCGGTTGCCCGGCCCGTTAGGACGGAGGTGCGACACATGACACGTGTACTCCGTGCCGTCCGCCTCCACTCCCGGCCCCACACCGACCTCCAGCGCGTGGCCGGCGCCCTCTGTTGCTCCTGACCCCGTTTCCCCAGCCGCCGTGCGCCCCGATTCCCGCGGGCCGGCGATCTCGTACGGACCTCCAGGAAGGCACCCTCGTGTCCTCAACCCCCTCTTCCCACCTTCACCTCGCCGTCGCCCTCGACGGCACCGGCTGGCACCCGGCCTCCTGGCGCGAGCAAGTGGCCCGCCCCCGGGACCTGTTCACCGCCGGATACTGGGCCGACCTGGTCGCCGAGGCCGAACGTGGCCTGCTCGACTTCGTCACCCTCGAGGACGGCCTCGGCCTGCAGTCCTCCTACTACGGCGAGCCGGACGGCCGCACCGACCAGGTCCGTGGCCGCCTGGACGCCGTCCTGATCGCGTCCCGCATCGCCCCCCTCACCCGCTACATCGGTCTGGTGCCGACCGTGATCACCACCCACACGGAGCCGTTCCACATCTCCAAGGCGATCGCCACTCTCGACTACGTGAGCACCGGCCGCGCCGGCCTGCGGGTGCAGATCGGCGCCCGCCCGTACGAGGCCGACCACTTCGGCCGCCGCACCTTCCCGCCGCTCAGCCTGGAGGAGTTGCAGACTCCGGCCGGTCAGGAGCGGCTCACCGAGCACTTCGACGAGGCCGCCGACTACGTCGAGGTCGTGCGCCGGCTCTGGGACAGCTGGGAGGACGACGCGGAGATCCGGGACGTCACCACCGGCCGCTTCGTCGACCGCGACAAGCTGCACTACATCGACTTCGAGGGCGGGCACTTCAGCGTCAAGGGCCCCTCCATCACCCCGCGCCCGCCGCAGGGTCAGCCACTGGTCACCGCCCTCGCCCACCAGACCGTCCCGTACCGCCTGGTGGCCCGCCAGGCCGACGTCGGTTACGTCACCCCGCACGATGCCGGCCAGGCCCACGCCATCGTCGCCGAGATCCGTGCGGAACAGGAGGCCGCCGGGCGCGCGGATGAACTCCTGCATGTCTTCGGCGACCTTGTGGTCTTCCTCGACGACGACCAGGCCGCCGCCGAGGACCGCCGCTGGCGCCTGGACGGCCTCGCGGGAGAGCCGTACTCGAGCGACGCACGCATATTCACCGGTACACCGTCCCAACTCGCTGATTTGCTTCAGGAGTTGGCGGAGGCGGGACTGACTGGATTCCGGCTGCGTCCCGCGGTCGCCGGACACGACGTCCCCGCCATCTCCCGGTCCCTGGTCCCTGAACTCCAGCGCCGGGGCGCCTTCCGCACCGCCTACGAGGCCGACACCCTGCGCGGCCTGCTGGGCCTGACCCGCCCCGCCAACCGCTACGCCGCCATCTGAGCCGGAAGGACCCGCACCGACATGACCAGCAAGCCGCTGAAGCAGATCCATCTGGCCGCGCATTTCCCGGGCGTCAACAACACCACCGTCTGGAGTGACCCGAAGGCCGGCAGCCACATCGAGTTCAGCTCCTTCGCGCACTTCGCGAGGACCGCCGAACGCGCCAAGTTCGACTTCCTGTTCCTCGCCGAGGGCCTGCGCCTGCGCGAACAGGGCGGCAAGATCTACGACCTGGACGTGGTCGGCCGCCCCGACACCTTCACGATCCTCGCCGCACTGGCCGCCGTCACCGAACACCTGGGCCTCGCCGGAACCATCAACTCCACCTTCAACGAGCCCTACGAGGTGGCCCGCCAGTTCGCGAGCCTCGACCACCTCTCCGGCGGCCGAACCGCCTGGAACGTCGTCACCTCATGGGACGCCTTCACCGGCGAGAACTTCCGCCGCGGCGGCTTCCTCCCGCAGGAGGAGCGCTACTCCCGCGCCAAGGAGTTCCTGGCCACCGCGGGCGAGCTCTTCGACTCCTGGCACGGCGACGAGATCCTCGCGGACCAAACGACCGGCGTCTTCCTGAACGACGCCAAGGCCGGCTCCTTCGTCCACACCGGCCAGCACTTCGACGTCCACGGCCAGTTCAACGTCCCACGCTCCCCGCAGGGCCGCCCCGTCATCTTCCAGGCCGGCGACTCGGAGGAGGGTCGCGAGTTCGCTGCCTCCTCCGCCGACGCCATCTTCAGCCGGTACGCCACCCTGGAGGGCGGCCAGGCCTTCTACACGGACGTCAAGAACCGCCTCGCCAAGTACGGCCGCCGCCCTGACCAGTTGCTGATACTGCCCGCCGCCTCCTTCGCGCTCGCCGACACCGACGCCGAGGCCGAGGAACTGGCACGGACCGTCCGACGGCAGCAGGTCAGCGGGGCCACCGCCCTCAAGCACCTGGAGTTCGTCTGGAACCGGGACCTGTCCTCCTACGACCCGGAGGGTCCGCTGCCGGACATCGACCCGGACGTCAGCGACAACCACATCTCCAAGGGGCGTGCCCAGGTCCGCATGTACCGCGACCCTATCGCCACCGCCCGCGAATGGCGTGAGCTGGCCGCCGCGAACAACTGGTCCATCCGCGACCTCGTCATCGAGACCGGCAACCGCCAGACCTTCGTCGGCTCACCGGCCACCATCGCCAGGACCATCAACGACTACGTCCAGGCCGACGCGAGCGACGGCTTCATCCTCGCCCCGCACATCACGCCGACCGGCCTCGACGACTTCGCCGACAAGGTCGTCCCGCTGCTGCAGGAACAGGGCGTCTTCCGCACCGAGTACGAGGGCCCCACCCTCCGCCACCACCTCGGCCTCGCGCACCCGGACGAGGCGTCCGACGAGCGGGCGGCGTCGTGAAGTTCCTCTCCATCACCCTGATAGTGCACCGCCCGGACCCGGTCACCGGGGTGCGGAAGTCCACCCACGACCGCTTCCGCGAGGTCCTCGACAACGCCCTGTTCGCCGAGGAGCTGGGCTTCGACGGCTTCGGCGTGGGGGAGCGCCACGAGCGGCCGTTCATCTCCTCGTCCCCGACCGTCGTACTCAGCCATGTGGCCGCCCTGACCAAGCGGATCCGCCTGTTCACGGCCGTGACAACGCTCAGCCTGCTGGACCCGGTCCGCGCGTACGAGGACTACGCCACCCTCGACCACCTATCGGGCGGCCGCCTCGACCTGATCATCGGCAAGGGCAACGGCGCCGCCCAACGCGACCTGTTCCACGTCACGCCCGAGGACCAGTGGGACCGCAACGCCGAGAGCTACGAGGTCTTCCGGAAGATCTGGCGCCAGGACAAGGTCACCGCCGACACCCGCTTCCGCCCACCGCTGACCGACGCCGAGGTGTGGCCACGGCCGTACCAGCAGCCGGTCCGGGTCTGGCACGGCAGCGCCACCAGCAAGGAGTCGGTCGACCTCGCCGCTCGCTACGGCGACCCGCTCTTCTCGGCAAACGTCACCAACCCCATCGAGTCGTATGCCGAGTTGATCCGCCACTACCGCGAGCGCTGGGAGTTCTACGGCCACGACCCGGCAGACATCGCGGTTGGCGCCGGGACGGCCGGCATCTACGTGGCCCCCACCTCCCAGGAGGCGCTGGCCGCGTACCGGCCGATCTTCGAGTCCAACCTGGCGTTCTTCAAGAAGGCCGGCCTGCCGGTCGTCTTCGAGACCCTGGAGGACTTCGCCGAACGCAGCTCCGCCCTGATCGGCAGCCCGCAACAGGTCATCGACAAGGTGCACCGCTACCACGAACAGTTCGGCCACACGGTGGTGCACCTGCATGCCGACGCGAGCGGGCTGACGGAGTCCCAGCACCGTGCCTCGCTCGAGTTGTTCCAGTCCGAGGTCGCCCCCGTGCTGCGTCGGGAGATCCCGGATCCGCCGTTCGCCTGGGGCCCCGTGCTTCCGGCATCACCGTTCACTCAGGAGCCCGCCAGTGTCTGACATCTCCCTCGGCGTCCTCGACCTGGTCCCGATCCCGTCGGGTTCGACGGCAGCCGATGCCCTGCGCAACTCCATCGACCTCGCCCAGCAGGCCGAGCGCTTCGGGTATGCCCGCTACTGGTTCGCCGAGCACCACCTCAACCCGGGCGTTGCCGGCACGTCACCCGCCGTCGTCCTGGCTCTGACCGCATCCGCCACCTCCACCATCCGGCTCGGCGCCGGGGCCGTGCAGCTCGGCCACCGCACGGCGCTGTCCACCGTGGAGGAGTTCGGCCTGCTCGACGCGCTGCATCCGGGCCGCTTCGATCTGGGCCTGGGCCGCTCGGGCGGCCGCCCGCCGGGACAGCCGGCCGCGCCGTTGCCGACGGCGACCCCGGTCGTCGACGGCCGCACCCCGAACGGCCTGCTGATCCCACCCCGCTTCTCCTTCGAGCATCTGCTCGGCTCACCCCGCATCGCGCTGCAGCGCAGGCTGCTCCTGCTGCCGGGCGCCGAGTCACAGGACTACGCCGAGCAGATCGACGACATCCTCGCTCTGCTGGCCGGCACCTACCGCTCGCCGGAGGGCGTCGAAGCGCACGTGGTGCCGGGAGAGGGCGCCGACGTGGAGGCGTGGATCCTGGGCAGCAGCGGCGGTCAGAGCGCCGAGGTGGCGGGCGGCAACGGTCTGCGGTTCGCGGCCAACTATCACGTCAGCCCGGCCACGGTCCTGGAAGCGGTGGAGGGCTACCGGTCCTTCTTCCAGCCCTCCGAGTTCCTGGACAAGCCGTACGTCAGCGTCTCGGCGGACGTCGTTGTCGCAGAGGACGACGCGACGGCCCGTGAACTCGCTACCGGCTACGGCCCGTGGGTGCGCAGCATCCGTACCGCCGAGGGCGCCATCGAGTTCCCGACACCGGAGGAAGCGCGCGCTCACGCGTGGACCGACGAGGACCGGGCCCTCGTCCAGGACCGCCTCGACACCCAGTTCGTCGGCTCGCCGGGCCGGGTCGCCGACCAGTTGGAACAACTGCGGGAGGCCACGGGTGCGGACGAGTTGCTCATCACGACGATCACTCACGACCACACGGACCGGGTCCGGTCGTACGCACTGCTCGCGGAGGAATGGCGCCGACGGGGGCACTCCTTTCAGCAGTGAAGGCCCGTGCCGCCGACGGAGCCCTGGCGATCGGCAACCAGATCTTCGCGGTGACCGGCGCCCGCGCCACCGCGGCATCCGAGGGCCTGCGGCTTCTGGCGCAACGTCCGGACCCACACCCTCCACGTCCCTGTCGCCCACAAGCGGCGAGAGGTGGGGCGCCGGGTCATCGAGGGCGAACTGCCCGAACCCACCCGGTACTCCTGACCGCCCCCAGAGCGCCTCCCCGGCGGAGGCGCCCACTTCTCCCCGAAAGAGGACCCATGGCCACTGTCCTGTCAGTCTCCGGCAGCCCTTCCGCCTCCTCCCGCACCAACCGCCTGCTGCGCCACCTGGACCAGCGACTGGCCGCTCAGGGGCACGACGTCGTCCCGCTCGACGTCCGCACCATCCCCGCCGAGGCCCTGCTCGGCGCGGACTTCCGGCATCCGGCGATCGTCGAGGCCACCGAGCTGTTCGCGAGTGCCGACGGCGTCGTCGTAGGAACACCCGTCTACAAAGCGTCGTACTCCGGAGTCCTCAAGGCGCTCCTCGACCTGCTCCCGCAGTACGCACTCACCGGAAAGACGGTCCTCCCTCTCGCCACCGGCGGCTCCATCGCGCATGTCCTCGCCATTGACTACGCCTTGCGTCCGGTCCTCAACTCCATGGGTGCCGCGCACATCGTGCAGGGCTGGTTCACCCTCGACAAGGACATCACCGCCCACGACGACGGCTCTATCACTGTCGCACCGGCCGCCGCCGAGGCCCTCACCCAGGTCGTCGACCATTTCTCACTGGCGCTGGGCCGTACCCCGCTCCTGGCCGCGGCGAGCTGAGGCCATGACCGCACACGTCATCACCGACGACGCCGAGGCCGTCACTGTCGCGTCCGCCCTGCCCGACGAGTTCCGGGCGGGCGCCTCGGCCCGCGACGCCGAGAGACTTCCTCGACAAGGACGCGCTTTGCCGCCGTACCGGCGAATTCCTCGAGATCGTACGAGGGTTGTGGCAGGGCAGGACCGTCGACCTGCGCGGCGAGCACCTCCATGTCGAGGACGTGAAGCTCGCACGGGTGCCCGACCCGGTCCCCGACGTGTACCGGGGGCTCCTCGCCGATCGCGGGAGAAGCCGCCGCCAAGCATGTCGACGTCTACCTCACCTGGGGCGAGCCGCCCGCCGCCGTCGCGGAGATCGTCGATCTCGTCGTCCCGGAACCCCGCAGCCGCGGCAGGCTCCCGGCCCCGTCCGGCGGCGCCACGCTGCGCGAGCGCCTCCACCGCCCGGTCGGCAGCCCTCGCGGCCGGGACGACCACCTGGCCGCCCGCCACCGCGAACTCGCCATCCGGGAGCGTGAATCAGTCGGAGCGCACCTCTATCCCTAGTTTTCCTATCGAATTACTAGGGAAGTGTTGACGGTGGTCGAAGAGGAGAGTGAGGATGGCGAAGCCGACGCGTCACCGCACACCGCTGCACTGCCCCGCTGCCTCGCCGGGCACCGCGTCGTCCTCGTACCCTTGGAGGAAGACGCCATGACCACAGCACTGAGGTGTAACGACAGCCGCAGTCGCATGAAGCGGGTCCGGATATGACGGTGACGGCGGACGAGGTGACCGACGCGGAAGCCGGTCAGATCGACTGGCTGCACATCGCCCGTGAGATCGCGGACGACCTGTCGACGGACGCGGCCGAGCGCGAACAGGCCGGCAAAGCACCGATCGACGAGGTCGCACGGCTGCGCGAGTCGGGGCTGCTGACATTGATGGCACCGGCCGAGCAGGGGGGAGGAGGTGCGGACTGGCGTACGGCCTACGCGGTCGTGCGGACCGTCGCCACGGCGGACGGGGCCATCGGCCACCTGCTGGGCCACCACTACTTCCTGTCCTTCAGCGCCCGCTTCTTCGCCGGGCCTGCACGTGCCGCCCGCGTCGAGCGGGAGTCGACGGAGGGGCAGTGGTGCTGGGGAGGCGGTATCGCCTCACACGAACCGGCACTCATCCTGACCCCCAAGGCGAACGGCTATCTGCTGAACGGCTACCAGAGGTACGCCACCGGCGTCGGAATCGCCGACCGGCTGGTGGTCCGAGCCGCCAAGTACGGCACCGATGTGCCGCTGGCCGTCCTCGTCGACCCCGCCCGCCCGGGTGTCGTGAGCGGCAGCGGCGGGGACACCTTCGGGCAGCGGCTGGCAGCCGGTGGCGCCGTGGAGTTCGACTCCGTGCCGGTCGCGGCGGACGACGTGTTCGGGTCGCTCTCGCCGGACGAGGGCGTCCTGTCACCCTTCGCCTCTCTCGCCGTGCCGACCGCGCGTCTGGTCTCGGCCCAGTTCTGTCTCGGCATCTCCGAGGGACTGCTGGCTGAGGTCCACGAGCACGGAAGGGCCGTGCGGTCGCCCTGGCAGCCCTTCTCCCCTCAGCCCTGGCCGGACAGCCCCCCGCAGGATCCGTACGCGCTGACCATGTACGGCGAGCTGGCTGTCGTCGCACGTGCCGCGTCCGCCCTCGCCGACCAGGCGGTGGATGCCCTGTTGCGCGGCCTCGCGCAGGGCGAGGATCTCGACGACGACGAGTGCGCGGAGATCGCCGTCCTCGCGAGCGTGGCCGAAGCCGCGGCCTCCCGTGCCGCGCAGGAGATCACCACCCGTGCCCTGGACGTCGTCGGCGTCGAGGCCGCTTCCACGCGGCACGGCTTCGACCGCTTCTGGCGTGACGCCCGGACCCACACCCTGCGCGAACCAGCCGCCCACAGACTGCGCGAGATCGGGGACTACTTCCTCAACGGTGCGCACCCGCCCTTCGCCCTTCCTGCCTGACGGCGCAGCCGGTGACGGGCGGACACGGCAGTGATGGATAATCGCGGCATGCGGATCTCGGCGCGGGCGGACTATGCGGTGCGGGCGGCATTGGAGCTGGCCGCGGCAGGGGACAACGCCTCGCTCAAGGCCGAGGCAATCGCCGCGGCGCAGGGCATCCCGCACAAATTCCTGGAAGGCATCCTCGGCGACCTGCGCCGGGGCGGTCTCGTGGTCAGTCAGCGGGGCGGCAAGGGCGGCTACCGGCTAGCCCGCCCCGCGGACTCGATCGCCATCGCGGACGTCATCCGTGTGGCGGACGGCCCCCTGGTGTCAGTGCGCGGCGTGCGGCCACCCGAGCTCTCCTACGGCGGTCCGGCGGAGTCGCTGCTGCCGCTGTGGATCGCCGTACGCGCCAATGTCCGCAAGATTCTCGGCGAGGTCACCCTGGCCCACGTGGCCGCGGCCAAGCTGCCCGACGAGGTCCTGATCCTCGCGGAGGACCCCGGGGCCTGGACGAATCCCTGACCGTGTCCTCGTGCAAGCTTCTTTCAGCGGGTGACCAGCAGGCCGCGGCTGCGCAGCACACACCGCTCCAGCGGGCTGAAGATCAGCAGATCGATGACGATGCCGACGAGCAGGATCAGGAAGATGGCCAGAAACACCTGCGGCATGCTGGATTTGGTGCGCCCGTTCTCCAGGAACTGGCCCAGGCCGACGCCCAGGTCGGGTGAGGAGGCGATGATCTCGGCGGCCATCAGGGACCGCCAGGAGAACGCCCAGCCCTGCTTGAGTCCCGCCGGATAGCCGGGCAGCGCCCCCGGCATCACGATGTGCCGGGCCCCGCGCAGGTCGCGCCCATCGTCCGGCCGGCCCGCAGGAACAGTGGTGGGATCTGGTCGACGCCTGCGACAAGGCCGTTGGCGATGGAAGGGACCGCGCCGAGCAGGATCGCCGCGTACATCATCGAGTCGTCCAGGCCCGGCCAGATCACGGCGGGCGGCACCCAGGCCACCGACGGCAGCGACTGCAGGCCGGACAGGATGGGGCCGATGGCCGCCCGGACGAAGGCCACCGGGCGACCAGCAGGCCGAGCGGCGTACCGACGGCGAGCGCCAGCAGGAAGCCGAGCAGACCGCGCGAGACGGACGTCCAGATGTAGTCGTCTAAGCGTCCCGGTTCTGCTCGGCCGCTGTGGAGCCGTCCTTCTCGGTGTCGACGCCGGTGTCAGTGCTGGCCATGGCGGCGGATCTCCCCCTGGAGGGGCTGCTGGCCGTCGTCCGGGGGGCGCGCCGAGGATCGCTTCCCTCTGTCGAGGCGGCAGAACCATGCACGCGCGGCGAACCGACGTACCGGGAAACGCCTGTTCGGTCCGCAGCCACGAGGCTGCGGACCGAACAGGGTGTGGGCATGGGGAACCAGTGGCCGCCGTGCTCTCCGCACGTGTGGTCAGGTCAGTCGGTCATGTTGCCCATCTTCCAGACGGTCATGGACGTGACGACGCTGCCGTCGCCGAACAGTCGCAGGCCCAGGGAGTCCTGCCGGAAGGGGTAGGCGCGGGTGGTGATGGACTTGTGTGAGTTCGCGTATGCCTCGATCATCGAGCGGTCGAGGAACACGTCGAGGGTCAGGTTTCCGTTGGAGAGCGTGAGCGGGCCCTTCTGGATCCCGAGGTCGGGTTCTGCGCTGGAGTTGTTCCCGGATCGTGTTCGGTCGACGCCCAGTTGTCCTGCGGGGGCGTCATAGAACAGGCGGGTCCGTTCCTCGTCCCCGGGGCTGCGCAGTACGTCGAGTCCGAAGGTTCCGGCGGTGCCTTGCGCCATGGTCAGCTTGATGTGGAGCATGTCTCCCTTGATGCCGGCCAGGCGCGTGTTGACGTCGTTGACGGAGGCCGGTTCGCTGATGTCCAGGAGCGGCGCGCCGGTGTGGAGTCGGGAGACCTCCTCCACGGGGCTGAACCCGAGGTCTCCGTCGGGCAGCATGGACAGTTCGATGGGGAGGCCGGCGTTGTGGGCCCACCCGGCGTCGTAGTGGGCGCGTTCCGTGCGCCGGTCCTGCGCGATGCTGAAGACAAGAGACCGTCCCTTGTCGTCGACCGTTCCGCTCGGGCCGGTGAAATGGTCGCCGTAGTCCATCAGCTTGGGCTCGGTCGTGTCGGGTGTCCATCGGCGGGCCCCGGCGTCCCAGGTGCCGACCCAGTAGTAGACGTACTTGCTGCTGTACTCGCCGGGCCCGGCGGGGAACGCCGGGTTGACGAGCAGCGCCCGGCGCTGGCGGCCCTGGGCGTCCTTTCCGATGGGCAGGAAGGTGGGCAGTTCCCATACCTGGCCGGTCTTGGGATGAGCCGCGACGTCGCCGACCATCAGGGGGCCCGAGTAGGTCCAGTCGGTGAGGTTCTTGGAGGTGTAGAGCAGGGCGGTGCCGCCGACGTCGGTGCCCGAGGTGGTCTGGACGCCCGAGCCCATCAGTTGGAACCAGGTGTCCCCCTCCTTCCAGACGTAGGGGTCGCGGAAGTCGCCGAAGCGGACCTTGCGTCCCGCGCCGACGTTCAGGTCGGCGGTCTGGCTGGTCACCAGGGTGGGGTGCATCTTCCACTCGACCAGGTCGGGGTCGCTGGGATCGACGGGGCGCGCGAGGCCGGTGGCCTGGTTGGGGCGCTGGGAGTCGTTGCCTGCCGTGAACAGCAGGACAGGGACGCCGTTTTCGTCCAGCGTCGAATCACCGGACCAGACACCGTCGGGCGCCACGCTGTCGGCGGTGGGGGCGAGGGCGACAGGCAGGTCCCGCCAGTGGACCAGGTCTTCGCTGACCGCGTGACCCCAGCCGATGTTGTGCCAGTAAGGGCCGTGGGAGTTGTGCTGGTAGAAGAGGTGGTACTTGCCATTGACCTGGATGGGGGCGTGCGGCTCGTTCATCCAGTGGTTGGGGGCGGTGAAGTGGTAGCCGGGACGGTAGCGGTCACCGTCGTAGCGTGAGCGGTCCATGGCCATACGGGCCTCTGGAATGCTGCCCCCGCTGAACGTCCGGAGATCCTGCTGATGGCTCGCCGCGACCGAGGCGGCGGTGAGCGGGCCGGTGTGGACCTTCACCTCGTCGATCAAGCCGTTGAACATGTTGACGGCGAAGGTGCCGTTGATGATGGTGGGCTGGTTGTGGCGCCCGATGATCATCGGGACGTCGGCCTTGGCCATCCGGGCATTCGTGGGGATGGCGGTCTGGGCGACCTGTTCGCCGTTCAGGTACAGCCTGATGGCGCCTTCGCCCGGCGCGAACACTGCCGCGAGGTGGGCCCACTTCCCGGCAGCCAGGGCCGCGGACTTCGGCACCTTGATCTCGTACCAGGCGTCACCGGTGCCGACACCGAATTCCCATACTCCGTGTCGTCCGACGCCGAGGGAGAAGCCGCGGTGTGCGGCCTTGTCCTGCTGGTTGACGATGGCGGAGGGCTTGCCGCCGTCGCCCCATTCGAAGGCGCGCGGGGCGACCCACCCTTCGACGGTCATGCCGTCGGTGGGCAGCTGCGTCTGTGAGGCAGCGCGTGTGACCCAGGTCGAATAGCCGTCGAACAGGAGGGCGCCGGACAGGACGCCTTCCTCCTCGCGGTTTGTGCGCCAGAGGGGGTCGCTGTTCGGCTTGTACACCGCGTTGTTGAAGACGTAGCTGATGGGGTCCGCGGCCTGGCTGATCTGCTCCGTTGTCGCGGTGCCCCGGCCTTCGGCGAAGTCCCAGTAGGCGGCGAGCCCTTCCTGGGCGGGGGTGGGCGCCTTGTCGATTCCGACTCGCACGTCGTCGAGGTTGATGTGGCCCCAGCCGCCGGTGGCCTGGTCGACCACGGTGATGCGCAGTTGTTCCCCGAGGTGATCGCGGGCGTCCCAGGTGACGCGGTGGTACGCCTCGTCGTCGGTGCCGGTCGCCTTGTGGAGGACGGTTCCGTCCAGGGTGGTCAGTGCGACGTACAACTGAGCCTCGTTGCGGCCGCCGGAGACCAGGGCACCGACCATTCCCGTACCCGTCAGCGTGAAGGGTTCGGACGTGACGGTTCCGGTGGCGGCGTCGCCGCCGCCTGCGAAGCCCCACAGGTGGTGGGTGCCTTCCTGGTTGAAGCAGCATCCCCACCCCCAGCCGGGGTCGTCGGTGACGGCCCCGTTGAAGGCCGTTCCGGTGGTGGTCCAACCGCTGAGGTCGCCGGTCTCGAAGCCGGGGTTGGACAGGGTGGTCTCGCTGGCGCTGGCGGGCTCTGACATCAGAGGTG
This sequence comes from Streptomyces sp. NPDC005803, assembly GCF_040630435.1. Classification (NCBI taxonomy): domain Bacteria; kingdom Bacillati; phylum Actinomycetota; class Actinomycetes; order Kitasatosporales; family Streptomycetaceae; genus Streptomyces; species Streptomyces sp. NPDC005803. The sequence continues at coordinate 91,365 of NZ_JBEXXO010000010.1, forward strand.
ACGTCAGACCGAGACATATCGTGAGCGCGAGCAGAAGGCGCAGCACGTTGCCTCTGCTCGCTGTCGCGGGTTTCGGTGTCGAGCGGGTTCGCATACGAACCTCCGGTGGTGTGGGGTCGAGATGAGCGGGTGGAGCAGGACGCCGCCCCCGGACGCGACACGGCCGAGGCGGCGGGTACGGGAAGCGAGGGGTTGAAGGGGATGCCGGCATCGGCGACGACGCTGTGTCCCCGGTTTCCGGTCGCCGACGTGGAGGGTGAGGCCGAAGGCGGTGCGGAGGAGTTGCTTGGTGCGGCGGCCGGTGGGCCGGGCCATTGCCGTGCCGGGTACACGGGAGGCGCCCACGGGACGCTGACCGTCACCTGACGGGTCGCCAATTCGATTTAGGTCATGGGTCGGCATGGTTCGTGCGCCGCCGCAGCTAAAGCAAGAGCTAACGCAGACAGACTTCGTTTTCGTATCCACTGAAGGTGCCGGAATCAGGACATAACGTCGCCGTTACGCAGGTGAGATGTCCGGGGTGTTGACAGTGGATGACGGGTGGAGCAATCTCGTCACACGTTGCTAATCCGATTTAGCTGAACGGGGCTGATCCTCTGATGTCCGAACGCCGCGTGACCATGGCCGACGTTGCCCGCAGGGCAGGCGTCTCGCCGACGACCGCGTCGTTCGCCCTGTCGGGCCGGACCGACATGCGTATCTCCGACGCCTCCCGCGAACGAGTCCTGGAGGCCGCCCGGGATCTGGGCTACCGCCCGAACGTCACGGCGCGCAGTCTGCGGACGAAGTCCACCCAGACGATCGGGCTCGTCTCGGACCGGATCACCACGACCCCGTTCGCCGGCGAAGTGATCCGCGGGGCGATGGAGGCTGCCCGGGAGCGGGACCACCTGTTGTTCATCACCGAGGCGGGCGGCGATCGAGCCGCCGAGTCGTCGCTGGTCCACGCACTGCTGGACCGACAGGTCGACGCGGTGGTCTACGCGTCCATGTTCACCCGGTACGTGACCCCGCCCAAGGAGCTGTTCGGGCGCCGCGTGGTCCTGCTGAACTGCCTGGCCCCGGACTTCGACGCACCCTCCGTCGTCCCGGACGAGTTGGAGGCCGGACGGGATGCGGCCCGGGCTCTGCTCGCGGCCGGTCACAGTGAGGGCATCTGGGCGATCGGCGGCCACCAGGCCGTTCCGGCCACCCCTGAGGGAATCATCGCCGGCAACGAGCGCATGCGCGGTCTGGAGGAGGTCCTGCGAGAGGGCGGGGCACGCCTGGAAGGCGTCATCGAGTGCGACTGGGACACGCTGGACGGCCACCGCGAGGTGTCCGCCCTGCTGGCAGCGGGTCACCGGCCCCGTGCCCTGGTGTGCCTGGCCGATCGGGTGTCCTTCGGCGCCTACCAGGCACTCGGCGAGGCAGGTCTGTCGGTGCCCGGCGATGTGTCGGTCATCTCGTTCGACGACCAGGACATCGCCTCGGTGCTGCGTCCGGCGCTCACCACGCTACGGCTGCCGCACTACCGGCTCGGACACCAGGCGATGGAGTTGATTCTCCGCCCGGGCCCGCTCGAAGCGGTCGTGCACCGCGTGCCGATGCCGCTGCAGAGCCGTGCCTCCCTCGCCGCACCCACCAGCGGCTGACCCCGGCACCGAAGACAGTTGTCCCGCCGCCCGCACCGATGATTTCGGGCGGGTGGCGGGACGGCCACCAAGAACAGCGACCGTCGTCACCGGTCGCCGAGGGCGGGTCCTGCAAGACCCGTCTCAGTGAGATGGAGGAACCTCATGCTGTTCAGAACACGACGCCTCGCTGCTGTCAGTGTAGCCGTCACGGCGGCGACCGCCCTGGTCGCCGGGTGTACGTCCGGGAGCGGGAGTACGTCCGGTGCCAGCGGCGACACGCTGACCCTGTGGACGCACAACGCCGGCAACTCGGCGGAACTCGATGTGGTCAAGAAGATCATCAAGGACTTCAACGGCTCCCAGGACACGTACAAGGTCAAGCTGCAGGCGTTGCCGCAGAGCGATTACAACAACTCGGTCGTCGCGGCCGCCTCCGCCCGCAAGCTGCCCTGCCTGCTCGACGTGGACGGCCCCAACGTGGCGAACTGGGCGTGGGGCGGCTACCTGTCCCCGATCGACGTCTCCGGCAGTGAAGTGCCCGTGCTCAGCCAGCTGGCCAGCACCGTGGGACGGTACGACGACAAGCTCTACTCGTTCGGCTTCTACGATGTCTCGCTGGGCTTCTTCGCCCGCAAGTCCGTGCTGAACGCGAACGGTGTCCGTGTCGCCACCATGGACAAGCCCTGGACGAAGGACGAGTTCGACGCGGCGCTCGCCAAGCTGAAGAAGAGCGGCACGTTCAAGTACCCGCTGGAGATGGGCACCGGCGGCACCGGCGAGTGGTGGTCCTACGCCTACTCCCCGCAGCTGCAGAGCTTCGGCGGGGACCTGATCGACCGTGGCGACTACAAGACAGCCTCGGACACCCTCGACGGTGAGAAGGCCGTGGAGTGGGCCACCTGGTTCCACTCGCTGGTGGCCAAGGACTACATGGCGAAGAAGTCCGGAGCCGACCCCAACAAGGACTTCCTGGCCGGCAAGAGCGCCCTCCAGTGGGACGGCAGCTGGAACGCGGCAAAGAACGCCGAGAAGCTCGGCGACGACCTGGCGATCATCCCGCCGGTGGACTTCGGTGACGGGCCCAAGATCGGCGGCGCCTCCTGGCAGTGGGCGATGAGCTCCACCTGCTCCAACAAGGCCGGTGCGCAGGCGTGGCTGAAGTTCTCCCGCCAGACGAAGTACTTCGTCGACTACGCCAAGGCCACCAGTACCATCCCGGCCACCGACGACGCCGCGCAGCAGATCGCGGACTACCAGCCGGGCGGCAAGTTCGACGTGCTGGTCCAGTTCGCGCGCAAGTACGCGATGGTGCGCCCCGCGACCCCGGCCTACCCCTACATCTCCACCGAGTTCGAGAAGGCGTCCAAGGACATCCTGGCCGGCGCCGACCCGAAGGACGCTCTCGGTCAGGCCGCGAAGAGCATCGACAACAACCTGAAGACGAACAACTACTACTCCAACTGACCCGTCCGGTCCGGTTCGGGCGCCACCACGCCGTCCGAACCGGGCCGATCCCCTGGAGATACCGTGCCCACCATGTTCGCAGCCCGCGAGCGGCTGCGTCCGGTCCGGCGAACCCGAACGACCAACGCCCGTCGCCGTGAGAGCTTCACCGCCTTCGGTATGGCCACCCCGGCCGTCGTGCTACTGATCGTCTTCCTCGTCGTACCGGTCGCTCTGGCCTTCACTCTGGCGTTCACCGACGCGAAACTCGTCTCACCCACTCCGGCCCGTTTCGTGGGCCTGAGGAACTTCACCCTTCTCTTCCAGGATCCGACCTTCTACAAGTCCCTGCGCAACACCGCCTACTTCGCCGCCGTCGTCGTCCCTCTGCAGGCCGGACTCGCCCTGGTGCTGGCCCTGCTGGTCAACGCCAAGGTCCGAGGCGTCAACTTCTTCCGTACCGTGTACTTCCTGCCGGTCGTCACCTCGATGGTCGTGGTGTCCCTCCTGTGGACCTTCCTGTACCGGGAGGACGGACTGGTCAACCACGTCCTCTCCACGCTCACCCTCGGCCATGTCCAGGGGCCGGACTGGCTGGGCGACCCGGCCACCGCGATGCCCGCCATCATCCTGATGTCGGTGTGGCAGGGCGTCGGCTTCCACATGATCATCTGGCTGGCCGGCCTGCAGACCATCCCCGCCGAGCTGTACGAGGCGGCGGACCTCGACGGAGCCACCCGCCGGCACCGCTTCCTCCACGTCACCTGGCCGGGACTGCGCGCCACCCGCACGTTCGTGCTCGTCACCATCACGATCGCCGCGCTCAGCCTCTTCACCCAGATCAGGGTGATGACGCAGGGCGGTCCACTCGACTCCACCACCACAGTCGTGTACCAGGCGGTGCACAGCGGCTACGACCAGCAGCAGACCGCCTACGCGGCGGCCGTCTCGCTGATCTTCTTCGTGCTCGTACTGAGCGTGTCCCTCGTCCAGCGTTTCCTGACCCGGGAGAAGGACTGACATGACTTCCTTCCTCAAGCACCTCGGCGGTCACACCGGCCGCATCGTCCTGGCCCTGGTCTTCGCACTGCCACTCGTCTTCATGTTCGTCTCGTCGTTCAAGCCGGACGACCAGATCTTCGGCGACCTGGACTCCCTGCGCGCGTTCCTGCCGGTCGGGGCCCTGTCGCTGGACAACTACACAGCGGTGTTCGAGCGAGTTCCGGCTGCACGGTTCCTGCTGAACTCCGTGCTGATCTCCTCGGTCACCGTGGTGTTCGGCATCGTCGTCAACAGCCTGGCCGCCTTCGCTCTGTCACGGATGCGGTGGCCCGGCCGCAAGCTCGTCCTGACCGCGATCATCGCCACTCTCATCGTGCCGTTCGAGACCTTCGCACTGCCGCTGGTGTGGTGGGTCAACCAGCTTCCACTGCTGAACGTCAACGGATTCCACCTGGAGTGGAGCACCGGCTGGATGGACACCTACCAGGTGCAGATCCTGCCGTTCGTCGCCAACGCCTTCTCCATCTTCTTCTTCCACCAGTACTTCCAGAGCATCCCCAAGGAACTTGACGAGGCAGCGATCGTGGACGGCGCCGGCTGGTTCACCATCTACCGCCGCATCGTCATGCCGCTGTCCGGGCCGGCCGTCGCCACCGTGGCGATCCTGACCTTCCTGCCGGCCTGGAACTCCTACCTGTGGCCGCTGATGGTCGTGCAGAGCGAGGAACTGCGGCCGGTGATGGTGGGTATCTCCTACTTCTTCCAGCTGAATGTGGGATGGGGCCAGATCATGGCGTACTCCTCCATGATCACCGTGCCGATCCTGGCGCTCTTCGTGGCGTTCCAGCGCTCCTTCGTCAACAGCATCGCCTCCAGCGGCGTCAAGGGCTGATCGTCGGCACCCCCGAGCCGCTCGCCCTCCTCCTGATGACTTCCGTGTGCTTCGCGCACCCCGAGAAAGGCCCAGTGTGTCCGCGCTGCCTGCCGACCCCCACCTCCCGCTCCTCCATTTGCGACCGCCCCATAACTGGATCAACGACCCCAACGGGCTGGTCTTTCACCACGGTCACTACCACGTGTTCTTCCAGTACAACCCGCACGGGCCGCAGCACTCGAACGTGCACTGGGGCCACTTCCGCAGCCCCGACCTGATCAACTGGGAGCCCCTCCCCGTCGCCCTTGCCCCCACGCCCGACGGCTACGACGCCGACGGCTGCTACTCGGGCAACGCCGTCTCCGTCGACGACCGCATAGTGGCCTTCTACTCCGCCCACCGAAACGACCGCTGGTGGCAGCCCATCACCACCGCCGAGTCACAGGACAACGGCCGCACCTGGGCCAAACGCCCCCGACTGCTCATCCCCGAGCCCCCTGCCGGCACCACCATGTACCGAGACCCCTACGTGTGGTGGCAGGGCGACCGCTGGCGGATGCTGGTCGGCTCCGCCCTCGACGACGGCCGCGCCGCGGCGTTGCTGTACGAGTCCGATGACCTGGAGAACTGGACGTACCTCGGCCCCTTCCACACCAGCGACGCCGCGGCCGGCACCGCCCCGATCGGCTGGGAGTGCCCGCAGTACGCGACGTTCGGCGACCGGAGCGCACTGATCGTCAGTGACTGGACCCCGCAGAACGGCCCCAGTCACACCACCGTCCACACCGGCCGCGAGAAAGACGGCCGCTTCGCGGCGGACTCGCCCCCCGCGCCCCTGGATCACGGCCCTGACTTCTACGCCCCCGCGTTGCTGAAGGACCCCGGGGACGACCGGTGGCTGTTGTGGGCGTGGGCGTGGGAGGCCCGCGATGACGCCTGGGCGCACGAGGCGGGCTGGGCGGGTGTCCTCACCCTTCCCCGCGAGGTGCGTCTGACGGCCGAAGGGACGGTCGCCCAACGCCCCGCTCGCGAAGTACTTGCTCAGCGCGGTGCACGCACACTGCACCGAACCGGACACGTCACACAGGCCGAACCGGCCGAGCTCGGTCAAGTCGGCCGTACCTTCGATCTGGCCGCCGCCCTCGTTCCCGACGCCACGGGGACGAGCGGGCTGCGACTGATCACCTCCGCCGATGGCGCCGAATACCTCGACATTCATCTTGACCCCGCGGCTGGGCACCTCACCGTGGACCGCACTCACGCGTCGCTCGACACGCGGGCCAGGGGAGGCTCGTACACCATGCCCTTCCCGGCCATGAAGCGCCCTGGCAGCCCCGTCGAACTGCGCGTGATCGTGGACCGCTCGATAGCCGAGATCTACCTGGCCGACGAACAGGTCCTCACCCTGCGGTTCTATCCACTGGGCGAAGGGCCGTGGCGGCTCCAGGCCCGTACGACGGGCACCCTGCGCAGCGAATTCGCGGTCGAAGTCTGGGACCTGACCCAGGCAGACGCCTTGAGGGAGCCGACTCCTGCGGGCCGGGGATGGGCGCCGACCGACCGTCTCACTGCCTGACCGGGCGCACCCGACCGGACCTGTTCATCGCGGGGCCCGCTGGTTGCCCGACCTGGTCCAGCAACGACACCCCGGGGGAAACCAGCACGTTCGGAGGCTTCGTCGCCGCGCCCGGGGGTGCCGTACTGAGCAAGCCGGCGCCCCCGGGACCGTCAGATCGAGTTCATCGGGGACTCCCTCACGGTGGGCTACGGCACTGTCTCGGGCACCCGCGACCGCAATCCGTGGTGATCAGCCTCGGCGCCCACGACTTCTCGGACCTCACACCCGGTGAACCGTGGACGCCCGACAGCCTCGCGGTCGCCTACCGCACCGCCTACGGCGAGTTTCTCGGGAACCGACGGACGCGCTTCCTCAGCAGCCTGCCGACGGGATGGTGAGGGACATGACCACCCGTGACACGAGTGCAACGGGCGGACACCGGTCGACGTACAGGATCTGAACGGGGGTACAGCAGGTTCAGGTGCGCGGGTGGCGGGGCAGACCCTCGCTGGTGGCGAAGTAGAAGATGGGGAGCGCGGCGAAGACGGCCAGGGCGACTGGTGGGGTGGCCAGCCAGCCGAGCAGTCCCGCCAGGGTGTAGGCGGCCACGCCTGCCGCGGAGCGCAGCTGTCCGTGGCGCACGTAGGACGCCTCGACGGCCGGGTCGAGCAGGGAGGGGTGGTGGCGCAGGTAGGTGTACAGGAGCAGCCAGCTGGCGCACATCGCCGCTGCGACCAGGGCGTACGTCAGGACCGCCGTGCGGGCGTCCGCGCCGTGCGCGCTCTCCTGTAGGGCGTCGGAGAGGACGCCGGTGGGGAAGGCCAGCGCGGCTGTGGTGAACAGGAGCAGCAGGTTGGCCCCCTGCAGTCCGCGGTCCACCGACCGGATCCGGGCGAAGGCCTGATGGTGGTTGAGCCAGATGACGGCCACGTAGGCGAAGGATGCCAGGTAGCCCACGTAGGAGGGCCACTGTTCGAGCAGGGCGCGGGCCAGCCCGCCCTTGTGATGGGCCGGATCCTGGATCTCCAGGACCAGGATGGTGGCGGCGACGGCGAACACGCCGTCGCTGAACGCTTCCAGCCGCGCGGTATCCGAGCGGCGGAACCGGGCCGCGGTGCGCGCGGTGTGCGGCGGCGGGAGGCGTGGGGATTCGGGCATGACCATTTCCGGGAGCCGGGTGGGGCGGGGCACATCCTTGCCGATTGTCACCCGGCGGGGAGCGCCCTGCACCTGATGTGCCGTGCCCGGCGGGCGCCCCGTCGCGGCGTCGGCAAGGACTCAGTGGCTGGCAAGGCCGCCTTTCCGACCGGGGGGAGGCAGTCGTGCGGGTCATCGGCCGTACCTTCCGGTTCGACTTCGGCGAGGACGCCAGGTACGACCCGAGCTTCCTCGGTGACACTGCGCTCAATGCCACAGTTGTGGCGGACGCGGGCTGGAGCGGGGGCACGTGGGCCATTAGCGGATCCGGCCTCCCAAGGCTTCTGGGACCTGTTCTGACCGGGGCGCCCCACCACGTGCCGGGAGCCGCCGCAGGCGTGCGCCCGCCGGTCTCGCGGCTGAGGCGCCGGTCCCGTGGTGCCGCACGTCCACCCGGTCGGCCGTGTGCGGCGCTACGCAGCGTGACCCAGAGGCGTGATGAAATCACACTCTGTGCTCGCGCGGATCGGAGCAGAACGACCGCGCACGTCGCTGAGGAGTCCCCGTCATGGCCGAGCGCGCTGCCGACATCGTCAGTCCCATTACGGACGGTGTCCTGCCGTTGAAGTCCACGCCCGCACAGGCGCGCGCCGCCGGCCGGGTCGCCTACGACAAGCCCACCCCGGGCAACGCGGTGCTGCTGCTGATCGACCATCAGATCGGCCTGATCAACAGCACCCGGGACTACTCCTCGCTGGCCGAGTTCCGAGCCAACGCGGTGGGCCTCGCGAAGATCGCGAAGGCCCTGGAGATCCCGGTGATGCTCAGCACGTCCAACGCGCAGTGGCAGAACGGCGACACCATCCCTGAGCTCAAGGACCTCTTCCCGGACGTGCCGATCCACCGCCGCACCGGCATCATCAACTGCTACGAGGACCCGAGTTTTCGCGCGGCCTTCGAGCAACTGCTGGCCGACACCGGGCGCACGCACATCCTCATCGCCGGTGTCACCATCGGCACGTGCACCGTGATGCCGGTCCTGGCCATGCTCAACGACGGCTACCAGGTCTTCCCCGTGGTCGACGCCTGCGCTGCCTGGAACCACTACGAGGCCGACGCGTCAATGTCCCGGATGGCCCGCGCCGGCGCGGAACTGGTCACCACCTTCGCCTTGGGCTGCGAGCTCCAGGCCGACTGGAAGCTACCCAGCGGCGGCCCCCTGTTCGCCCCGTACCGCGAGGACCTGCCCGAGTACGGCTACGTCATCCAGAACTTCTGGAACAACGCGAACGGCCACACCGTCCCCGACCCCTTCGACCAGGTCGAGTAACCGCCGACGGCGCGGGCACGGACCTGCCGCCGGAAGCTGAGGCGGGATGGGCGGCTGCCTTCGCCAGCGATCGTCGGACGCCGGGCGGGTCCGAGAGGCGATTCCCCGAACCAGGACGATCCGAATCCGTCAGGACCGGCCCGACCTGCCGCCTGTGGCCGGCGGGCATCCGGGCGTGACACCCCACGCCGGCCGCTGGGCGCAGTCGCCGGGCTTCCGGGCCTGCCCTCTGCGCGCACTCCGCCCTGTACGACCCACAGCGCAGCGCACGTGGTGCAGGGCGCTGCGCACCCAAGGAGGTACGCCATGGACGCGTCCGCCGCCCCGAGGCCGCCGTCGGGTGACGACGATGCCGCGATCTCGGAGATCGCCCATGTCGTGCGCCCGGGCAGTGAGTCCGACTACGAGGCATGGCTGCAGAACGAGATCATTCCCGCGGCAGCCGCTTTCGAGGGACACGGGGGCATCAACATCGTGCGGGCTTCCGCCCCCCGCCCCGGGGACGGAGCCCGGGAGTACACCCTTGCCCTGCGCTTCGCCCAGCCCGCGCAGCTGGAGAAATGGCTGCGCTCGGACACCCGCGCCGCGCTGCTGGCCCGGGCACGCCCGCTGCTGGCGGACGCCGAGAGCATCTCGCTCCACAGCGGCCTGGACTTCTGGTTCCCTTCCAGCCCCGCCGCACCCGCCGCGCCGCGCTGGAAGCAGTGGCTGGCCACGGTCGCCGTGCTGTACCCGTTGTCCCTGCTCACCGCACCGGTGGTCAAGGCCGCCGCGGATCTGGTCCGGCTGCCCGCCTCTCCGGCCCTGCGGACCCTGATCACGCTTCTGATCAACGTCGGCCTGCTGACGTTCGTGCTCATGCCCCGCTGGACCCGTCTGATCCGCCGCTGGCTGAACGCCGGTGCCAAGGGGCGCGCCCCCGGGAAGCCGCCTTCCCGCCATAGCGCTGATTGACAGTTCCTGGTAACGGGTGTGCCGGCGGGGAGCCACCGCGGCGTCAGGTGTTCGTGCCGTCCGCGGGGACGCCGTCGGGGAACTCGGCGGCCGGCCCCTCACCGTCGGCGGCCGGGCAGTGGACGTCAAGGGTGTAGGACGTCATCGACAACGAGCCGTGCGTGTAGCCGTCGACGAGCATGTCCGCGCCGCGGCCGGAGGCGGCGGCCAGCCCCGCGATGTACAGGAGCGGGATGAAGTGGTCCGGGGTGGGCACGGCGGCGCGGAAGTCGTTGTGGCCTTGCAGCCTGGCGGATGCGGCGGGGTCGTGCAGCATGGTTTCCTGGGCGCTCTCGTCGAAGCGCTGCGCCCAGTCGAAACCGGTGTCCGGCAGCTGCGGATCGACGCCCCCCAGGTTGTGCACGACGTTTCCGCTGCCCAGGACCAGGACGCCGCTCGCCCGCAGTGCTGACAGTTTCGTGCCGAGATCGAAGTGGTAGTCCAACGGTTTGTTGGCGTTGATGCTCAGCTGCGCCACGGGGATGTCCGCTCGGGGGAAGGCATGCCGCAGGACCGACCATGAGCCGTGGTCGATGCCCCAGCTGTCGGCGTCGGCGCCCACCCAGGTCGGCTTGACCGCCTCGCTGACCTCCTCCACCAACTCCGGCATGCCGGGGGCCGGGTACTGAACCTCGAACAGCTCTTGGGGGAAGCCGTAGAAGTCGTGGATGGTGCGGGGCCGGGGCATCACCGTGACGGCCGTGGCGTTGATGAACCAGTGCGCCGAGATCACCAGGATCGCGCGAGGACGGGGTACGGTCCGGCCGAAGGCCTGCCAGGCAGCGGTGTAGCGGTTGTGCTCCAGGGCGTTCATCGGGCTGCCGTGGCCGATGAACGCAGCAGGCATCCCCTTCGGCCGCTCGGCTGGGCCGTCCACCGTCATCTTCGACTCCCTTGCGTAGGTCGGGCGTGCCGGGTTCCTTGCCGGATCGTCCCGCCCGAGCGCCGACTCGCCGTCCGGGCGGTGGCGAGAGTTCGGTGTGCCGACTCATCGGGCGGACACGTGGTGCCCGGCGGTGCGGTGCAGTGCGGGGTGTCAGGCGTGGCGGGTGGGGTGCAGGCCCAGCCAGCCGGGGGTGGGCTCGCCGCGCACCTCGCCCAGGTAGAGGATCATCGTCTGGCGCCAGCGTTCCACCTTGGCGCGGTCCTCCATGAAGTCTGCGAATTCGGCCACGTGGGCGTTCTCGCAGGTCCAGATCGGACCGCCCTCGGGGATGACGTCGGTGCGTACGCCCCACCCGTTGAAGCCGGCGGCCTGGCGTTCAGTGGAGAGCATCCAGTTCAGGTAGAGCTTGGCGGCTTCGGGGTGCGGGGCGTCGCGCAGAAGGGCCGCGCGCTGTCCCCAGGCGAGGAAGGGGTGGCCTTCGGGGGGTGTCACCCAGGTGGTGTCCGAGCCTCCGGTGGCGGCGCCGGCCACGCCGACCTGCTTGGCGCCGGCGTCCACTGCGTCGCCCGGGCTGTTGGTGCCGCGCTGGAAGGCCACGTCCTGGCGGGCCAGGGCTTCCAGCCACTCCCAGCCGTAGGTGTCGACGTATTTCTTGTAGAGGAAGAGCGTGGCGTCGTCGTCGCCAGGGTGGGACGAGGCGATCTGCCCCTCCCACTCCGGGTTCACCAGGTCCCGTGGTGTCGCCGGGCCGCCCTGGGGGCCGTACATGTAGCTGAAGGCGAAGACGTTGACGGCCACCCACGCCCCGTCCGGGTCCTTGAACATGTCGTGCACCTGGGAGAAGCCCGCGGGCTTGTACTCCTGAAGCACGCCGAGCCGCTGCCAGCGCGGGAAGTCGAACGAGGTCTGCAGGTGGGTGACGTCCGGAACCAGGGTGCCGGCGGCAATCTGCCGGTCGATGCGGACGTCGTGGTACTTGCTGTAGTCCACGATCATGTCGAGCGTGATATCGGGGAAGGCCGCGTGGAACGCTTCCAGCGCACTGTCCTGCTGGCCGGCGAAGTCGCCACCCGCGTAGACGGTCAACGTGCCGCCCTCGGCCCGCGCCGCTTCATGCAGCTCGGTCAGCGACCTGCTCTCGTCCTCCACCATGGAAGTCCCTCCGGACGCCCTTCGTACTCACGCACGGTCCTGCTGATGGGGCCAGGATTGCCCGCCCCGGTGGGGCACGCACCCCGGGGAGGCCATCCGCGCATGAGAGGAACCAGCCCGAGGGAAACGTCGAGGCGGAGGCAACGGCACCTGGCCGTCGTCGGTGTCGATCAGGCCCCACAGATCCGGCCCCATAGGCGGCCAGTCCCGGCCGGACACCGGCGCGCCGGTGCCGGTGCGCCCTGTGGCGTACAGGCGCAGGACGCTGTGGCCGATGGCGCCCGCGTCGGCCCAGGAACGCTGGACGCTGGAGAGGCACAGGCCCGGCGCCGGTTCGGAGTGGGGCAGGGTGATCCGTGCTTCCCGGAAGAGGGCGGTCAGGCCGCCGTTGCGAAGCCCTCGCCGCGCAGGTCCTGGTCGCGGAGTCGGGCGAAGTTGACGTCGCGCTGCACCGGCCGTGCGAGGGAACCTACGACGCCGTGGCCGGTGCACTCGCCCGGATCTTCGCCGACCGGCCGGACACCAGCGCATTCGTCGTGCGGAACGAGAGCCCCATCGGACCGCTCCTGTCGCTGTTACGCACCTCGGGCCGCATCGTCCCCGAGGACGCCACCGTCATCGCCCTGTGCCCGGAACCGCTCGCCGAGCAGCACTCGCCCCGCCTCACCGCCGTGACCGGACCGGCGCGGGAACTGGGTTCCCGCGCCGGTCCGGCTGGTGATGGCAAGGCTGTACGGACGCCCCACCGAGGAGGTCACCCTGCTCGTCCCCGTGCTTACTGTTCGCGAGAGCTCCGGAGCTCGCAGGCCCGCGTAAACGCCTCCACGCACACCTCACCCACGGGCTCTTCGCGCCGGACGAGTAGCAACGCCGGCTCGGCACCCCATGGCACAGGTCGCAGATCATGTCTTGCGCGGTCCAGGTGAGGCGCATCAGGCCAGGTCAGCTCATTCCGATACGGGAGCGGCGGGAACCGTCCCCAGGAGTGCACGGGTCTCGGCGACTACCCGCGCGTTGAACGCCGGGTCGTGCACCTGGGCGGAACCCCGCATCGGACGTCCTTTCTCGTCGTAGTAGACGCCGGTGGCGTCCGATTCGTCGGTGAGTATCCGGGTGATCATGCGAGCGGCGGTGCCCGGGTTGGTCCAGTACGGGATGAGCGGGGCCAGAGGCGAGAGCACGTACTTCGACAGCAGACGCAGGAACAGGTTGGCGTCACGGCCGAGATTCGTGCCGGGGGCGAAGCCGGGCTCGATGGCGTTGAACCGCAGTCGGGGTGTTTCGCGGGCGAAGGCGAGCACCGTGGCCAGGTTGCCCTGCTTGGATGTGGCGTAGGCGTCTCCACCGGGCAGTTTCGAGCCGCCGGGTTTCCACTCGCCTCGGGTGCTCGCCTCGGCGGAGATGTACCGGGCGCCACGAAAACCGGCCATGGTGGCGGGCTTGCGCTCCGGATCCTCCACAGCCGAGACGATGAACACCACCTGTGTGCCGTCTTCGAGGTGGGGCGCGAGCGTCTCCGTGAACACGAAAGGCCCGATGTGGTTGGTCGCGTAGGCGGTGTCCCAGCCGAGGGCGTTCGTGCCGGGACGGCTGGGGAAGATGCCGGCGTTGTTGAGCACGCCGGTGATCGGGAGGCCGAGCTCGATGATCTGAGCGGATGCGCGTCGCACGCTCGTCAGGTCCGAGAGGTCGCAGACGACGGTCACGGCCTCTCCGTCCCCGCCTTCGATGCATGCGCGTACGTCGTTGAGCTTGGCGGCGTCGCGGCCGACCAGCACGACGGTGCCGTGCTTGGCCAGTTCGAGGGCGGTACGGCGGCCGAAGCCGGAGGTCGGGCCGGTAATGACGTAAGCCTTGTCGGGCATGAGGCTCCTTAGATGTCTGACTAGTCAGTCATTAATGGCTGTGCGTGAATGAGCATGTGAACCAGGGGCGGGTCAGCCGATCATGCGCCAGAGCGCGTCGAAACTGGACTGCTTGTGCTCGTCGGCGCGATCCGGATCGCCGATGATGTAGTCGATAGTGGCCTCGGCCAGGGCATTGCACAGCATGAAGACCAAAGTCGCCGGGGCATCGCGCATCGGGCCGTTCGCCCGGCTTCGCTCCAGGATCTCCCCGATGCCTGTCATGGTCCGGCTTGCGGACTCATGGGTGGACGCCGTGATCTCGTCGGAGACCTGGAGCTGCGCCAGTGTGCGGCGCTTCTGGGGATTGGCTGTCGCCCAGTCCATCCATCGTGACCAGATGTGCCCCATCTGGGTGCGCGCGTCCGCTGCGGGCAGGCCGCCGAGTGCGGCTGCCCCCATCTCCCCCTTCAGCTCCAGGTAGAGCTGGTTCAGCAGATCCGCTTTGGTGTCGAAGTAGGTGAACAGCGACCCGTTCGAGACGCCGGCCTCCTTCGCGATCGCTGCCGTCGCCGCCCCCAGTCCCTGAGCAGCGATGATCCGTGTGGCGGCAGCCGTGATCGCCGCGCGTTTGTCGTCGCTCCTCGGTCTGGGCATGAGTACAGCATGTAGGAGAGTGGCCAGTCAGTCAAACGAGGGGAGTCGCTTCCCGGCCTCGGCCCAGACCAAGGGCCGGGGACCGCCCGCCTGTCACCGCCGGACCCTCGAACGAAGGGAATTACGGGGGCGTCACAGGCCGGGCAGGCGTACTTTCTGCTGCTCGAACTCGGTAGCGGTCGGTAGCGGTCGGATCCCCTCGTCTCGCTGACCGGCCAGCTCGGTCGGTTTGGTCAGCTCGTCGGCGAGCGATGCGGAGGGGGCGGGGCGGGTGCTGAGGTGCGTGCTGGGCGGTTGGACTTTCCCGTACGACCTGTTGGAGGTTCACCGCGACGCCGTACGAAATACTTCCCCGCGCCACCCGTCTTGATTAGCTTCCCGGCTGTACGACAGAACTCGGGAGGCTCAACTTGGCCACGGACATTTCACGGCGACGGCTCTTCGCACTCGGTGGCGGTGCGCTGGGCGCTGCGGCGGCGGGGTCGCTGCTGCCGCCTTCGCTGCAGGCCGCGATAGCGGCGCAGCCGGCACACTCGGCGGGATCCGGAGACCGTGACGGGCTCGGAGCCATCAAGCACGTGGTGATCCTGATGCAGGAGAACCGTTCCTTCGACCACTACTTCGGGACGCTCCGGGGCGTACGCGGCTTCGGTGACCGCAACGCCGTCGAGCTGCCCTCGGGCAAGCCGGTCTTCGAGCAGCCCGCACCGCTGGGCACCTCCGTTCTGCCGTTCCCGGTGCGCGGCGCCGCCGAGACGCAGAAGAAGGACCTCCAGTACATCGGTGCGCTCGACCACTCCTGGAGCGGCGGCGGCAAGGCGTGGGCCGGCGGGTGGATGAACGGCTGGGTCTCCGCGAAGACGGCCGCCACCATGGCCTACTACGACCGCCGTGACATCCCGCTGCACTACGAGCTGGCCGACACCTTCACGGTCTGCGACGCCTACCACTCCTCCATCCACTCCTCGACGAGCCCCAACCGCAACCACCTGTGGAGCGGGAAGACGGGCAACGAGCCGAACGGCAAGCGGGCCGTCGGCAACGACGCGTACGACGAGGGCACCCACCCCGGATACGACTGGGGCACCTACGCGGAGCGGCTGGAGAAGGCCGGGCACAGCTGGCGCACGTACACCGAGTGGGAGAACTTCACCGACAACCAGATCGAGTTCTTCGCCACCTTCAAGGCCATCGCCCGCAAGGCGCTGGCGAAGACCGGCGGGCACACGTACATGGAGTCGTTCTACTCCGCCGTACGGGACGCGGACACGGCGGAGCGGGAGCGGCTGTTCGGCTTGCTGGAGGAGGGTGTCGCCGCCCTGGACAAGGCTGAACGCAGCCTCTTCGAGCGGGCGTTGCGCCGGGTGGAGACCGGAACGCTGGCCGAGGAGTTCGCCAAGGACGTGGCCGCGGGCACGCTGCCGGAGGTCTCCTATCTGGTGCCCTCCGCCGTCGACTCGGAGCACCCGAGTGTCTCCTCGCCGATCCACAGCGCGACGATCGTCTACAAGGTCCTGGACGCGCTGGGCAAGCACCCCGACGTATGGCGGCACACGGCCGTCCTCATCAACTACGACGAGAACGACGGCTTCTTCGACCACGTGCCGCCGCCGGTCGCCTCGCCCGAGGTGGCCGAGGAGCAGTGGGAGGGCAAGCCCACCGGTCTCGGCATGCGGGTGCCGATGCTCGTCGTGTCGCCATGGACCATCGGGGGCTACGTCTGCTCCGAGGTCTTCGACCACACCTCCGTGATCCGCTTCCTGGAGCGCTGGACCGGGGTGCGGGAACCGAACATCGGGGACTGGCGGCGCACCGTCACCGGCGACCTGACCTCCGCTTTCGACTTCTCGCGAGGACGTCGGCGACCCGAGGTGGAGCAGCCGGGCGCCATTCCGCCGTTCAGCGGTCGCTGGTCGCCGAGGCCGCCGCTCGTGCAGCACATGCCGGTGCAGGAGCCGGGGGCGCGCCCGGCTCGTGCACTGCCGTACCAGCCGGACGCGCAGGCGAAGGTGGTGGAGGGCGCGGTGCGGGTGGACCTCAGCAACACGGGGCGCTCGTCGGCGCACTTCGCGCTGTATCCGTACGCGGGCGAGTTCCCCGTGCCGCAGCACCGGGACGTGAAGGGCACGGCGCAGTGGACGGTGCCCGTCACCGGCCCCGCGTACCGGTTCACGGTGACGGGCCCGAACGGCTTCCGCCGCGAGTTCGCCGGGCTCGGGAAGGGCGGTGCCCCGGCCGAGGTCGCGTCGCGGGTCGACGCCCGGGAGCGCGATCTGCACCTCACGCTGCGCAACACGGGGCGGACGACGCTCACCTTCACCGTGCGGCCGCGGGGATACGTCGACGAGGCGGACCTGCGCGACTGGACCAGGAGCGTCAAGGTCAAGCCGGGGCGCAGCCGCACCGTGGTGCACTCGGCGGCCGACGCGCACGGCTGGTACGACCTGGACGTCACCGTCGACGGGGACGACGCCTTCCGGCGCCGGCTGATGGGGCACATCGAGAACGGCCGGCCGAGCGTCTCAGGCTGACCCGGCCGGGGCGGCGGGGGCGCCCCTCGCCATGCCGTAGGAAGACGCAGGCCAGGGGTGTAGGTGGGGGACACCGTAGTGGGGGCGGCGGGGGTGCGGGCGGGCGCTACGGGGAGGCCGTCCGGAGCCGGAACCGGCGCACCGCAAGGGCCTTCGCAGCCTTCGCCGCCCGGGGCAGGTGCCGTACGACGAGGTACCCGGCGCTGAAGCGGGATACGTGGCGCCGGCATCCGGTCCGCGGGTGACGCCCGGGGCAGGGCGCCGCGTCGCCGCGCATGCCGTCCGTCACGGCCGGATACGGTGGGTGCTGCCGCTGCCGGTCCATGGCCGCGTGCTCATGACGAGGGAGTTCTTCGATGGTTGATGAGCCGATCCTGGTGCTCGCCGCGACCGGCGGACAGGGCAGGGCCGTGACCGACGCGCTGCTGGGGCGCGGGGCCAGGGTGCGGGCGTTGGTTCGTGACCCCGAGCGGACGGCCGCGCGCCAACTGGCCGGTCAGGGCGTCGAGGTGGTGGCGGGTTCCCTGAGTGATCGCGAATCCCTCGCCGCAGCGATGGAGGGGGTGGCGGGGGTCTTCGCCTTCACGACTCCCTTCGAGGCCGGCGTGGACGCCGAGGTGGCCCAGGGGAAGGCGATCCTGACCGCCGCCGGCGAGAAGCGCGTGCCGCATCTGGTGTTCAGCTCGGTGGCCGGCGCCGACCAGGAGAGCGGCGTGCCGCACTTCGACAGCAAGGCCCGCGTCGAAGCCGAACTGGCCTCCGGCGATGTGCCTTATACGGTCCTGGGACCGGCGTACTTCTTCGACAACGCCCTCGGCGGAGCGGAGCGCATCCTCAGCGGGGCGCTCGACCTGCCGCTCCCCGCCGACAGGCCGTTGCAGCAGCTTGCCCGACCCGACCTCGGCGCCTTCGCGGCCGAGGTGCTGCTCAACCCCGCCCCTTACGTGGGGCAGCGTATCGAGCTGGCCGGCGACGCACCCACCCCGGCACACATGGCGGCCGCGCTGAGCGCGGCCCTGGGACGGGAAGTCCGGCACGAGCGCGTCCCGCTGGAGGCGATCGACAACCCGGACATGCACGCGATGTGGACGTTCCTCAACGGACCTGGTTACCGCATCGACATCCCCGCGCTGCACGCGGCCCACCCGGAAATCGCCTGGACCAGCTTCTCCGACTGGGCGCGAAGCGCGTTCGCCGACTCCCGCTGAAGCGGGCTGGGCCGCTCAGCCAGGGCCGAGCGACCACGGGAAGGCTGTGCGGCAGCCCCGAGCCGGTCGTGCCGGCCCGGTTCAGGGAGAACCGGGCCGGCTCACTCACTTGCGTACGGTGAAGCGCCCGGTCAGCGGGCCGAGCCCGACGGTGTACGTCCCGGCGGCGTCGCGGCGGACGGTGAACCGCACACGTGCCTCCTTGCCGGTGCGGACCGTGACGGAACGCTCCTGCTCCGTCTCGCCCGCCACCGACAGGACGGCCGAGTACGTTCCCGTCTCCTCGCCGACGTTCTTGACGCGTGCCGTCACACGGACCGGCGTGCCGGGCCGCGCCCGGGACGGGGTCACCGACAGATCGCTCAGAGCGAAGAGCGGCTCGGGGCCTGCGACCAGGTCGTGGACGAAGACGTCCGAGTGACGGTTGCTGTCGTCAGCGACGAGGTTGGCCGAGGTGCTCTGGAAGACGACGTAGCGACCGTTGCCGCTGAGGGCGGGGAGGTCCGAAGCGCCGTCCGCCGCGGCGCCCTCCAAACCGTCCGAGACCCGGGTCGTGGTGGCGGCGGTCCGGTCCCGTACGAAGACGTCCGACGCGCCGTTGGTGTCGCCGGGGGCGAGGTTGGCGGAGTCGCTGTAGAAGGCGACCTTCGTGCCGTCCGCGCTGAGGGAGGGCGCGAAGGCCCAGCCGTCGGCCGGTTCACCACCGCCGGTGTCGGAGACCCGCTCGTCCTCGCCCGTGCGAAGGTCGTGGACGTAGAGCCGCCAGTTGTTGCTGAACGCGATCGTGCGGCCGTCGCCGCTGATCTGCGGACCCGTGTTCTCGCCGTCGGGGCCGTCGACCCGTGTCGTGGTGCCGGTCACGCGGTCGTGCACGAACACGTCGACCGTGCCGTCGGTGTCGCCGGACGCGAGGTTGTCGGCCGCGCTCTGGAAGGCCACGTAGCGGCCGTCGGAGCTGATCGACTGTTCGCGGGAGGAACCGTTCGCCGGTGTGCCGTTCGCGGCCTGTGAGATGCGGACGGTCGTACCCGTCCGGCGGTCGCGGAGGAACACGTCCGTGGTGTTGTTGGTGTCGCCGGGCACGAGATTGTCGGCGTCGCTGTTGAACACGGCGAAGTTGCCGTCGGCGCTGAGCGAAGGTGCTGACGACAGGCCGTTGGCCGGTGTTCCGTCCGAGGCCACCGACACCCGTTCCGTGACGCCGGTCGTCCGGTCGTGGACGAAGGCGTCGGTCTGCCGGTTGGTGTCGTCGGCGACGAGGTTGGCGGCGCCGCTGCTGAAACCGACGTAGCGTCCGTCCGCGCTGAGGGTCGGGGTCAGGGAGAAGTCGTCGCCCTGGGCCCCGTCGGAGGCGACCGACACCCTCTCGGTCGTCTGCGTACCCCGGTCGGTGACGAAGATGTCGAGGGTGCCGTTGGTGTCCTCGGGCACGAGGTTCGAGGCTGGGCTGGCGAAGGCGATCACCTGGCCGTCGTCGCTCACCCTGGGCCACCACGCGTCGTTGTTCGCCTGGCCGCCCTGCGTCGTGAGGGAGGAGCGATCGGTGGCGGAGGGGCGTGGCAGCACCAGGCGGGTGTTCCGGGCCGCGCCGGACCTGCCGTCCACCTTCACGGCCAGTGGCTCGGACCGGGAGATGCCGGGTGCGCTCGCCCTGACCTGGTACGTGCCGACGGGTACGTCCCGGATGGTGTAGCGGCCGTTGTGGTCCGTCACCGCGGTCAGTTCGTCAGGTACGTCCAGGACGGTGACGGCCGCCCCCGGCACGGTCGAGCCGGTCGGTTCGAACGTCACCGTGCCGGTGACCGTCCCCCTTCGGGTCTGGGCGAGATTCAGGCGCACGTCGGTGTAGCGGTCGGTGCGCACCACCTGCCGGGTCCGCGTGTCCACGTACCCGAAACGGGACAGGGACAGGTCCTGGGTGCCGGGCGCGAGCCGGATCGAGAAGCGTCCCTCCTCGTCCGTGGTGACGGCGCGGCCGGTTCCCGTGTGCGTGACCGTGACACCCGCCAGCGGTTTCCCGGTCCTGCCGTCGGTGACCGTACCCCGTACGCCGCTGCGCAGGGACGCCTCCTTCACCGCCGCGTAGGCGTCGATGCGGCCGTAGCCGAAGCGGGCATTGGGGCGCGCACCGTAGCGGTCGTCGAAGAAGGACGTACCGGTGAGGATGGACAGCGCCTCGTCGACGGAGAGGTCCGGCTGCGCCTGGAGCATGAGGGCGACGGTGCCGGACACGTGCGGAGTGGCCATCGAGGTGCCGTCGAGCGTGCCGTAGCCGCCGTTCGGCAGGGTCGACAGGACGTCGACGCCGGGTGCGGAGACGTCCGGTACGACGTAGGAGTCGGGCCACTCCTCCGGCGGGGCGCTCCAGCTGCTCTTGCGGACCACCTCTCCGCAGGAGAAGTCGGCAACGTTGTCAGTGGAGTCGGTCGCGCCGACGGAGACGGACTCGTAGACGTTGCCCGGGCTCGCCGAGCCCTGGAGACACTGGTTGCCGATGGCGAAGGACGGGAAGATGCCGGCGCGCAGGATGTTACGGGCCGGCTCGACGAGTTCGTCGGCGTAGCCCTCCGAGCCGAGTGACATGCTGACGACGTCCGCGGGTTTCCCGGCGGGGGTGCCGTCGGAGGCGTACGGGGCGATGGCCCATTGCATGCCGGCGATCACCTGGGCGAGGCTCCCGCTGCCGGCGGGGATGACCAGTCCGCCCATCAGGTCCACGTCGGGCGCGACACCGATCTGCGTGCCGGAGGCGTCTCCTCCGGCGATGGTGCCGGCGACATGGGTCCCGTGGTAGCTGCTGTCGTGGGGTACGGAACCCGGTACGGGTTTGCCCTCGGCGTCGAACTCGATCCAGCCGCCGGGGTGGGTGGCGTCGTCGGGGTCCTCACCGGCCAGCTTGCCCGCCAGGTCGGGGTGGTTGATGTCGATGCCGGTGTCGAGGACGGCCACGCGGACACCGTCGCCGGTCACCTTCTGCTCGCTGTGCACCTTGTCGGCGCCGATCTTGGCGAGGCCCCAGGTGGTCGCCTGGGCAGTGGCGCGGGCGATGGCCGCCTTGCTCTTCTCCACGGCTTCGCCGGGCGGGGCCTCAAGAGTGAAGTTGGGGATGACGCGGGCGACGGGGGCCAGCGCCGTCAGGTCGGCCAGGGTGTCCGGTGTGGCTTCGACCAGCACCATGTTCTTGAGCCAGAACGTGTTCAGCACGCGATCACCGCGAGCCTCCACCAGGTCCACGACCGGGGCCTGGACGGACTCGGCGTCGTCCGCCAGTTCGCGGCGCACCTGCGCCGTGGTGTCACCCGGCGCAGGTGCTTCGGCGCTCTCCTGCAGGACGACGGCCGCCTCGATGCGTCCGTCGCCGCGCGCCTGCGCGGTGTCCATCCGCTTCAGCAGGCCGGGGTCGATCTTCGTTCGTACGGCCGTCGACGACGCGGACGGACCGGGGCCGGCGCCCTGAGCCATCGCGGGAGCGGCTGTCAGCACGGTGGTGCATATGCCCAGGGCGGACAACAAGGCTCTGTAGCGATGTTGCCCGCGTGGCGGACGGGCCGGGAGCGGCATGGGGCACTCCTTCTGCGACGTGTGTCCACGTCGCGTTGTCGAGCCGATCTCGTAGCTGGTCGAACGCTGACATCCGCTGCGAGTCCCTGACAAGATCAACTGGCGGCGACTTCCCGTCAACTGGCATGAAGACGACAGGCGTACACGACATGGGACGAGGTGACACTCCATGCTGGAAGCGATCGGCCTGGACGAGCGCGACGAAGCCGTATACGACGCCCTGATACGGAGAACGCAAGCCACCACCGCGGAACTCGCCGGTGACTGCCATCTCACCGCACAGGCGACCAGCCGTTCACTGCGGTCACTGGTCGACCTCGGGCTGGCCTCCCCGGTGCCCGGACGGCCGGTCGCGTACGCCGCGGTCCCGCCCGACAGTGGTCTGGAGGCCGTACTGCGTGAACGGGAGAGGGCGTTGAACGGCGTGCGCTCCCAGCTCTCGTCCCTGATGGCCATCTACCGGGCGGGCAGCCGCTTCGCGCATCCCGGGGAGCTCGTCGAGGTCATCTCGGGAAGGGACGAGGTCAACCGGAACTGGGTGCAGATGCAGCGGGCCAGCCGTACCCAGGTGCGGGGCTTCGACTGCCCGCCGTATGCCGCGGCCGCCGGCCACTCCCAGCCCAACGGGATCGAACTCGAACTGCTGGAACGAGGTGTCAAGTACCGCGTGCTCTATGACAGTTCGGTCCTCGAACTGCCGGGGTGGCTGGAGGACGTGACGACGGGGATACGCCTCGGGGAACAGGCCCGGATCGCCACCGGCCTGCCGACCAAGCTGGCGATATCCGACGACCGGATCGCCATGCTCCCGCTGCTGCGTCCCGGTGACGACACGGTGACCGCCTCCTACGTCATCCACCCCTCGCCCCTGCTCGACGCGCTGGTGGCGCTGTTCGAGGCGATGTGGGAGCGAAGTGTGCAGATACGGCCCGCGGCGTCGCTCACGGACGAGGGCGGTCCTGAGGGTCTGTCACAGGACGAGGAGAAGGTGCTGACGCTGCTGGCGTCGGGAGCCACCGACAAGGCGGCGGGCAGAGCCCTGGTCTGGAGCGAACGCACCGTGCAGCGCCACATCACCAAACTCATGCGTCGTTTCGGCGCGCAGACGCGCTTCCAGCTCGCCATGGAAGCCACCCGGCGCGGCTGGCTCTGACCAACCAACGCACAGGTGTTTCGTGTGTGTTGCCGGCACACCCCCGTCGACACGGGGGCTTCCCAAGATCGCGGTCCAGGACTTACATTCCCGTCGGCCTGCAGGACCATTCGAGTCAAGGGAATCCGTTGACACACCATCCTTCCGGAAGACGGCGGCGCCTGCTCGTGCTCGCTGCCGCCCTCCTGGTCACCGCGGCGACCCCGCACGGGACCGCCTCCGCAGACACTTCCTCAGTCCTCGGCGCGATACCCTCCGCGCAGTCTGACATCGTTGCCAACACCTCTGCGGGAACCGCCGGGGCCGTCGTCACCCTGGTGACCGGGGACAAGGTCACCGTCGCTCCCGCCGTCGGCGACGTCCCCGGCACCCTCACCGTGGAGGGCGCCGACGGTCAGCCCACCGGCGCACGGGTGATGACCGTGGGCGGCGACACCTACGTCTACCCCGACTCCGCTCGCCCCTTCCTGGCGGGCGGAGTCCTGGACCGGCAGTTGTTCAACGTGACCCGGCTCGTGGCGGACGGCTACGACGACGCCCACCTCGACCGCTTGCCGCTCATCGTGACCTACGGCGGCAAGGAGGCGGCCGAGGCGACCCTGCGCCGACGGGGCGACGCCCTTCCGGGTGATGTCACCGGCGTACGCCCGCTCACCAGCGTCAACGGCGTCGCGCTGGCAGCAGACCGCGAGGACAGCGGCGCGCTGTGGGCCGCTCTGACGGGAACCGGGACCGGGACCGTGATCGGCGCCGGCAAGGACGCCGCCGTGTCGAGGGCCTCCGGGGACGCGGAGCCGGCCTTCGTGGGCGGCGTCGCCAAGGTGTGGCTGGACGGCAAGGCCCAGGCCACACTCAGCGACTCGGTCGGTCAGATCGGCGCCCCCGAGGTCTGGTCCGGGGGCAACACGGGCGAGGGCGTGGACGTGGCCGTCCTCGACACCGGCTACGACCCGGGGCACCCCGACCTGAAGGACGCGGTCGAGGACAGCGACAGCTTCGTGCCCGGCGAGGACGTCACCGACCGCAACGGCCACGGGACGCACGTCGCCTCCACCATCGCGGGCAGCGGCGCCGCGTCCGACGGCAAGGAGAAGGGCGTCGCGCCGGGCGTCGACCTGCACGTCGGCAAGGTCCTGAGCGACGCGGGCTCCGGGTACGACTCCTGGATCCTGGCCGGCATGGAGTGGGCCGCGCGGGACGTGCACGCCAGGGTCATCAGTATGAGCCTCGGCAGCAGCGAGAACACCGACGGCGACACCCTGCTCGCCCGTGCCGTGAACCAACTGAGCGAGGAGACCGGCGCGCTCTTCACCATCGCGGCCGGCAACAACGGCCCCGACGCGCAGACGGTCAGGTCGCCCGGCACCGCCGACGCCGCACTGACCGTCGGCGCCGTCGACTCCGCGGACGCCCTCGCCGACTTCTCCAGTCGCGGTCCCCGGTACGGCGACGACGCCCTGAAACCGGAGATCACCGCGCCCGGTGTCGGCATCGTGGCCGCCAGGTCCCAGTACGCGGCGAACGGAACCGGCTCGTACATGAGCGCGAGCGGCACCTCCATGGCCACCCCGCACGTAGCCGGTGTGGCGGCGCTCGTGGTCGCCGCGCATCCTGACTGGACCGGCGACCGCATCAAGGACGCCCTGGTCAGCACGGTGCGTCCCACTCCCGGCATCACCGTCGACGACGGCGGGAACGGCCGGGTCGACGCCGCCGCGGCCGCGAGGGAGACCCTGACAGCCACCGGCAAGGCGGACGCCGGCATCCATGCGCCCGGCGCGGACGAGAGCACCGTCGAGACCACGGCCACCTGGACCAACACCGGCGACGCGTCCGTCACCGTGGACCTGGCCGTGGACGCGCCCGGCGTCCCGGCCGGCGTCTTCACCGTCTCGCAGGACCGACTGGAGGTCCCCGCCCACGGCACCGCGCATGTCGCCGTCACCACCGACGTCGACAAGGTGGGCGAACTGCGGCGGTGGACCGGCCGCCTGAACGCTTCCGTCGACGGCACCGTCCGCACCCGCACCCTGCTCGGCGTCAGTACCCGTCAGCAGCTCTTCCACGTACGCACCGAGATCACCGGCCGCTCGGGCGAGCCGACCGACGGCAACCTCACCTTCTTCCGCGAAGGCGACGAGTACGCGGGCAGCAGCCTCTACGGCGGCGGCGCGTCCGACGACCTCCTGCCGCCCGGCCGGTACACCGTCTACGCCGACTTCCGGGTCGAGGGCACGCACGGCGAGTCGTCGGCCGGATACGCGCGCCTGGTCCTCCCGCAGGTGGACATCACCGGCGACACCGACCTGGTGCTCGACGGCACGAGACTGCGGCAGATCACCGCGGTCACTCCTCGGAAGACGGAGAACTTCGCCCGGCGCCTCGACTACCACCGCGCGTTCGGCGACGGGAGCTCGATGACCGACAGCGTCGAGATCGGCGACGGCTACGACAGCATCTGGACGGCACCGGTGGCGCCCGGCACCGACGGCGAGCAGTCCCTGACGGCCCGCTGGCGGAACCAGGAGCCGTTGCTTTCGGTGACGACGGGCTCGCAGGAGTTCGACGACCTGTGGATCCTGCCCGGCTCGGCGAAGCTCAAGGAGGGCGACCACGACCTGGACGTGATCCACCCCGGCGAGGGCCTGGCGGAGGACTACGAAGGCGTCGACGCCGCGGGGAAGGCCGCCGTCGTCCGCTGGGACTCCGACGACGAGGACACGGCGGACGACCAGATCAGGGCCGCGCAGGCGGCCGGCGTGCAGCTCCTGCTGTTCGTGCACGACCTCGACGGACGGCTGCGCCAGCCCGTCATCCGGTCGACCGCCGAGATCGTCGGCCTGTCCCGCACCGAGGGCGAGAAGCTGATCTCACGGGTCGACGCGAGCCCGTCGGGCAGCGTGCCCCTGCGCGCCGCCTCCCGCCCCGACACCGACTACCTGTACGACCTGGTCCGCACCTGGGAGGGACGTATCCCCTCCGACCTCACCTACGCACCGAAGGACCGACAGCTCGCCCGCGTCGAAACGCACTACCGCAACCCCAACGGCCGGGAGCTGTACGAGAACCGCTACGACATCCACCCGTGGACGACGTACAACGTCGCCACCACCCGGCTGAGCACGGCCGGTACCCACCGCACCGACTACGTCAGCGCCGATGGCACGTTCTCCTGGTCCGAGGAGGCAGAGCTGCACCCGGTCGTGTCCAGCACCTCCGACCCGGTCCGGTACCCGGCGGGCCGCACCACGGACGTGCACTGGTTCGGCACGGTGGCCCGGCCGCGGATCAACGGCAGCGTCCAGCCGCCCACCCGTACCGGCGACCGGATCGACCTCACGGTCCCGGCCTGGGGCGACTCCGGCGGCAACCACGCCAACTGGATCGCGTTCGGCAGCGCCGGGAGCACGGACAGGATCGAGCTGTACCGCGGCGGCACCCTGCTCGCCACCGGTGCGAACAGCGTGGCGGCGACCGTGCCCACGGCGAAGGGCGCCTACAGGCTGGTGCACGCGGCCACGCGCGACGCCACGGCCGAGTTCCCGTACTCGACCGCCACCCGCACCGAGTGGACGTTCACCTCGGCCGCACCCCGCGACGCGGACGAGTCGGAACAACTCCCGCTCATCCAGCTCGACTACACCCTTCCCACCTCCGACGACGGCAAAGCGGCTCCCGCCGCGACCCTGCTCGTCTCACCGGTCCACGTGGAGGGCGGCCCACGCGCGGCGCTGCACACCCGGAAGGTGGAACTGTCCTACGACGGAGGCGCGCACTGGACCACGGCCCGCATCACGGGCCGAGGCAACGGCAAGGTCAGCACCGTACTGGCCGCGCCGAAGTCGGCGCAGTACCTGACGCTGCGGGTGCACGCCGAGGACAGCCACGGCAACACCGTGACGCAGACGGTGGTACGGGCCGCGGGCATCGCCCGGTGAGCCACCGACGGGGGAGGGGGCCGGCACCGCGATGACGAGCTGACGCGTCCCCTCGTCGTCCCGTCGACCCACTCCGCTGGGAGCAGAGGCCCTGCGGCCGGGCCACAACGACCCGGCCGCAGGGCACTTCCACGTTCGCCCGAGGTACCCCGGAAGTCGTGCCTTCGCGCTTGTTCCCCCACGTGACGAGACGTCGCACATCGATCTCGACCGCGCCGTGGCCGAGCTCATGACCAGTGCCGCAGCAGGCAACGTTCGCCCTGTCGGCGTCGAACGTCGGCGACGGGTGGGGCAACAGTCGTCTCAGTCCGTGGAATGAGGTCGACGTGCTTCTTCCCCGTGATCAGCATGGCGGCCATGGTGGGCACATCCCTGTACGCGGCCTTCTTGGTTGCCGCCTTCGCACTGTGCATCATTCCGGGTCCGACATGATGCCCATCGTGGCGATGGGGGGCGTGGTGGGCCGTCCACGGGCGTGATGGCCGCACCAGGCGTGGCCTGCGCGATGCTCGTACACGCGGTCGCCGCGGCGCTCGGACTGTCAGCGCTGGACGTCGTCCGCCAGGCGGGTCCAGGCGGGCCGCCTCACGAACGTAGTCCTTCTGGACACCAAGTCTGTGCGCGACGGAACACGGCAAGCGACACTTCGCGGCGGTCCTCGATCGGATCGGCAAGCGATGAGCACGGCTTCGTAGCCGCGCGCGTCGCCGCGTCCGCTTCGGAGAGCAGACGCGGCGACGGGGAGGAAACGCGAAATGGGGACGTGACCAGGTCACACCTGGATGGTTTGGATGTCGGCCGCGGAGCTCGTGAACCCGTTGGTCGTGATGATCCTCAGCTGGACCTGCTGGCCCGGGCGGAACTGACTGCGGTCGACCTGGATCAGAGGCTCCTTCAGGCCCACCCCGATCGTCTGCCACGTACTGCCGCCGTCGGTGCTGACCTGCGCGGCGAAGGTCTGGCCGGCCTCCGGTCCGTTGTCGAAGTCCAGCGCCAGCCCGAACGCCCGGTCTCCGGCGCTTGCGTGGCGGGCGGCGCGCAGGGCCGGCGGTGCGCTTCCGGGACGGAAGGTGTCCACGACCTGCCCGCCGACGACGAGCTCGATCGCCTCCGGGCTGGGACCGACCGGGACGACGGTGTCGACCAGGCCGGTGCGGTCGTCGTTCGGGCCCAGTTCGGAGGCCGGTTTGACCGCGACCGGGATCTCGCGCGGCGCTGTGCCGTCCGCCTGAAGGATCCGCAGGACCACCGGGGTGCCGCCGTCCGGGCCGGCGGTCTCACCGTCCGGAGCGGCGCCGACGAGCTGGGCGGGCTGGGCAGCCAGTGACGTCACCGGGTTGACGAAGCGGATGCCGCCCTCGCGCTGGGTGAGGTTCACCATGCCGACGACACTGACGAGTTGCTCGCCCTCCGGAGCCGCTCCGGCCGCCCGGAAGGCGCGCTCCTCCGTCTCGGGAGCCACGCGGGTGACCGACAGATTCGGGAACCGTTCGTCGGGGCGGCCGCCAGCAGGCTCGGGGGGCCCGGCGACAGGGAAAACGGTGAGCGGCGCGGGGGTCGGGGCGGCGGCTGCGGGGGTGCCCTCGGACGGCGGGGCACCGGCCACGAGCGAGTCCTCGGCCACCAGGCGCCGGCGGATGCCCTCGTAGGTGTAGCTGCTCACCCACTGGCGGTCGCAGTAGGTCATCACGTCGTGCCACTGCATCCCCGGCCTGGCCTTCATCGGCAGGTTCAGCGCGGGGTCGCCCACGTCGAATCCGACGAAGGTGTCCGGTCCGTCGGCGAGCTGCCCGTCCGGGAAGGGGTAGTTCTGCCGGTCGTCCGCGCTCTCACCGCAGAATCCGGGGTGCCGGCGGCCGAAGGTGTGGCCGAGTTCGTGGCTCCCGTACCAGTCGCCGTAGGTGCCGTCGAAGTCCCAGCCGAACGAGGCCGAACCACACGGTGACGAGGCGACCGTGGAGGGGTCGGGCGACGCGGGGAGGCCGGAGGAGCAGCCCCGCAGGAAGAACCCGCCGTCGGCAACCTGGCCGAGGTAGTGGGTGCGCCGGTCACCGCCCGCACTGATGTCCAGCGCGCGGATGGCGGCGAGCTGGGCGTTGGTGTCCTCGCACTTGAAGGGCGGTGCGGCGGCGGCGTCGATGACGGTGTGTGAGTTGATGACCTCGGCCACCGGGTAGGCGCGCTTGAGCCAGCTGACCAGGGCGGTGAAGTCCCGGTCCTCGGGGGAGAAGGTGACCGGCGGGCTCCCCAGGGTGTAGCGCAGCCCGAACACGCGGATCCGCAGCGGCGGGCTGGTGCGGAAGAGCACGGTCGGGCCGGTGCCCGTCGCGGCGAGCGGGAGGGCGGCACCGGTCAGGGCGTCGCTGAGGGTCACCGAGCTCACGCTGAGTGGCCCTTCGGCCGTCAGCGAGGGCGGCACGAGGAAGTTGAGGCTCAGGTTCGCGTCGGCGCGGCGCGCGGCGAGGTCCTGCGTGGCGGCCGGGTCGAGGGCGATGGTGTTGACCGACGTCACCTTGACGCCGGGGTCCGTCGTCGACCGGACTAGCGTCACGGTGCCGCGCACACCGGTGGCGGGGCCGCTGGTGCCGCGTATGTAGACGCGAATCACGGTGACCTTGCCGGTGATCAGGGCGACGCGGTGCTGGAGGTCTTGCACCGACTGGGTGACCTCCGTGGCCTCCCATGTGGCATGCGTCGGAGCTGGAGCTGTCATGGCTGCCCCCATGGACGACTGGTCGGACTCTTTCAGGCTATGCCGGGCAGAGTCGTCCCGCCCGTTCGGCGGCGCTGCCAGAAGGGGTTCAAGGGCCAGCGCCGCTCCTGGTCGTACGCGTGCGCATGGTTCCGGTGGTAGGCGGCCGCGACGCCGTCCAGGAAGGCTGTGTAGTCGGCGAGCGCTTCGGCCGTCCGGCCCGCGTCGGCCAGGCACGCGGCCACGGTCTGGCCGGCACGGGCACCGGCGTGCAGCGCGGTGAGGATGCCTTGTGAGGAGAGCGGGTCGAAGGCGAGGGCGGCGTCCCCGGCGGCCACCCAGCCTGGGCCGGCGGCGGGTGTCAGCCGCAGGCCGTGGGCAGGCGCCCAACGTGGCAGGGGAGTTGCGGCCGAGTCGTAGCCCTCCAGGCGGAGCCGGACGTGGCTGGTCCCGGTGACGCCGCGCCAGAAGCCCTGGGGGGTGCGGAGGGCCGGGTCGGCCAGGTCGGGATCGGTCAGATGGGCGACCAGGCGTCCGGCCGGGACCCGGGTCGTATACCACCAGCCGTGCGGCGCCGCCTCGACGAGGGTGCGCGCCTCGCAGTCCTCCGGGTGCTCCCGGTCCGCGGGGCGGTGCTCGCGGAACACGGCGTAGGCGGCGACGAGCCCGTCCTGCTGGCGGCGGCGCCCGTGCCGGCGGCCGATGACACAGCGCCTGCCGGTGGCGTCGACCGTCCAGCGGCTGTGCAGCTCCGTCACGGCACCGCTGCCCCGCTCGCGGACGATGAGGCGGCTGCCGAGCCGCTTCAGCACGGTGGCCCGGCGCACTTCGGCGCCGGCCGCCACGGCCGCGTCCCGCAAGAAGGCGTCGAAGCGGAGCCGGTCGAGGTGCCAGCCGTGCCCGTACGGGTCGAACAGGTGGCTCTGGCCCTGGAGCGCCGCGGAGCCCCAAGCGGCGTACGTGCCAGTGGACTTGGGATGCTCGTCGGCCAGGAAGTCGTCCAGCAGCCCGAGGTCGCGCAGCAGCGGGCGGGCGGCAGGCGGCAGGGACTCGCCGATCTTGAACGCGCAGTGGCCGGCGTGCGGCGAGGAGGGCCTGGCGTCGTCGAGCAGCAGGACGCGGTGGCCGGTACTCGCCAGGACGAAGGCCGCCACGGCGCCCGCCGGGCCGGCGCCCGCCACGGCGGCCTCGACGGGCCCGGGCGGGTGCACATGAGCGGTCACCGGTCCCGCCGGAACCGCTTGACCTTGTCGATGTAGCCCGCCGACACCTCCTCGTCGGGAAGCTCCGCCATGGTGACGGCGGTGGCCATGGCGGCCTCGCCGAGGAGGGGGTCGGCGCCGACGGGCACATGCACGGCCACCAGGTTGCGCCGCGCCGGCGGGGCCGGCTCCAGCGGGAAGCTCACCTCGGACTCGACCAGTACCTCCGCCGGGAGGCGGGGATCGTCGGTGGGGCCGGGGCGCCGCTCGACGAGCCCGAGTTTGCCGAAGTCCGTCACCATGGCGTTGATGGAGTCGAGGTAGCGCGGGGGGAGCCAGCGCAGCCACGCCCGCCGGTTCTCGAAGGCGGCCAGGCGCTCCGCGATGGGGCGGGAGGCGTCCATGATGACGGCGTACTCCTCCTCGGCCATAACATGGTTGGGCACCCGGGCCGGCCAGAAGGTCGGGAGGTACGGGTCGTAGGTGCCGAAGCCGGAGAGGTACTCGTAGCCGGACCGGCAGCTTGCGGTGTCGGTCTGCCAGGGCACGGCCATCCACCGCGTCAGGTCGCCCGGCCCCTGGGCGTACAGCGGGCCGTCGTACGCGAGCGCGATCTGCGGGGTGAGCTTCGGGCCATAGGGCAGCGGCGGGGGCAGGTGCGGATCGCGGTGGCGTACCCGGAAGGGGCGGCTGTACAGGGTGGTGTGGCGCATCGGCCAGGTGAGCTCGCAGCCGGGGTGGAAGGCGTCGGCGAGGCAGAACGACAACGCCGCCCGGTCGAGGGTCTCGGGCCGCTGAGCGAACGGGACCTTGTCGAGGGAGGTCGGTGGCACGGCCTGCGGGTCGAAGTCGGCGACGAAGTTCCCGCGGGCCCAGCGCTGCATGAGGCGGTACTGGAGCGGGGAGAGCGTCACGTGCTGGCGGACGGACTCCGCCGGCACGTTCATCGCGTCGCCGTAAACCCCCGGCCACGGGACGGGCGAGAAGCCGTCCCGGTCGTAGTCACGGATCGTCAGCCACACCTGTCGGCGCAGCTCCCGCTGGACGGGTGAGGGGTCCGCCAGCGCGGCGAGCCGGTCGGGGGCGAGGAGGTCCTCGCGCCCGCCGTGCCCCAGCTGGACGGCCACGCCCCGGTTCACCCACTGCAGGTCGCACAGGCGGCGCAGCACAGGCAGCACGTCGCGGGTGAAGGACACCTGCTGCGGTTCGGGCAGGACGCCGGCGGTGACGAAGACGTCGCGCACCAGGTCGTACATCGTGCGCACCGAGGTGAGCTCGGGCGCGTAGTTGGGGGGCGCGGTGACCACCCAAGCCGGTTCGACCGGGATTGGCCGCCCGTCGATGCGGACCTCGGCGGTGACAGGGCCGTCGGAGACGTCGTCGTACCAGCCGTCGTTGTTGGCAAAGGTATCGGCGGGTTTGTCGGTGACCGAGGCCGAGACGCCGTGGCCGCCCAGGAAGATCAGCCGGCCGCTCTCGTCGGTGCGCAGCTCCCCGAGGTAGACCGGCCGCTCCACGAACATGCCGGTGTCGAAGCGGTATTCGGGCTTGCCGGAGCGGTCGCGGCCGCGCACCGAACGCGGTCCGGGGTCGATGACCAGGCGATCGCGCTTGGCGGCCGGGACATCGGGGTTGCGCAGGTTGCTGTCCTCGGTCTTGTCCGCCTCCGGGATGTCGAGGGCCAGCTGAAACTGGTACCAGGCGCCCTTCGTGTTGGCGACGTGGGCGGTCCAGCGCAGGTCCGCGTTGTCGGCGGTCAGTTCGGCGACCGGCTCGTCGGCGGCGTTGTAGCCGTAGACGCGGAATCGGACGGCCTGGCGCTTCAGGGCGCCGGCGGCGTCCTTGTAGCTCCCGGTGGGGAGCGCGGCCGGCTGGTCGACCTCGGGGGCCAGAACGTACTCGTCCGTGCTGTCGCCGACCCGGGCCACGCCGATCGCCGGGTGAATGGCGGCCCGGACGATCCGGGTGTCGCGCCCGGCGGGTGGGGTCAGATACGGGCGGGCGGGGCCGGGTTCGACCGCGGGGATGCCGTTCACGTCGCGGCGCTGCTCGGCCGAGGCCTGGTACACCGTCCTGCGCACCTCGGCGATGCTGCCCACCGGGCGGTGTTCCGCGAGGCTGTGCCACGGATTGTAGGCGAGGTTCTCGCCGTAGCCGGCCTGGCCCCGGGCGGTGATGTCCTGCTTCTGAAGGGTCAGCCGGGCCACCTTCACCGGCTCGCTCTCGGCCTCCTCCCAGCGCACGGTGGCCTGGTCCAGCGGCATGCGCTGCGGGTCGGTGCGGAACTGGAGCATGAGGTCGAAGGCCGCCGTTCCGGCCCCGAGCCGGTGCCGCAGGTCGGCGCCCAGGTAGGTGGGATCCTCGCCGGCCGGCACCGCCTCCGGGGCACCCGGCTCGCAACCGGCGGGCACCAGCTTGTACTTGACGAAGCGCTCGGACCCGAAGGCGTAGGGCAGCACACCCCAGTAGGTGGCCGTCAGGAGACTCGCCTCGAACTCGGCCATATCGTCGAGGATCTGCCTGGTGACCGGGTGGGCCTCCAGATACGGCTCGTAGCTGCCGTCGACGACGCCGGCCTTGGTGAACTCGCACATGTCCTGGGCGGTGTCGACGAAGAAGACGTCGTGGTTCTGCAGCAGCAGGTCCTGGGTGCCGGCCTCGGTCTCGCCCTCCAGTAGCTTCGGGCCGGGCACTCCGAACAGCTTGATGCCGATGCCGATGGTGGTCTTCAGGTCGGGACTGCTGGGCACGGTGTCGCTGGAGAAGCGGACCCAGGCGGTAAGCCCGCCGGTCTGTTCATGGGCACTCCGCAGGAACCCGAGGCGCAGTTCCGGCGGCAGGTCGGGGTCGACGGTGAGCACTCCTCGGGCCACACCGTGCGGCTTGAGAAACACCGGCCGTCTGACGGGGTCCTGGCCGCGGGACATCCGGCTGCCCTGGCTCATGTCCACGAACATCTGCTTCAGCGCGGCGGCCGCGTCCTCGGCGCAGTCCGGGAGCTGTGGTGGCCCTGCGGAGTTCTCGTCGAAGGATCCGGAGGTCCCGATCATGCTGTGCTCCCGTCAGTGCAGCGGTCTGTCGATCCAGTGGCTCGGTGGACGCCGCTTGCAATCACTCGGCCCCGATCCAGCGTGCACAAACCTCCGTGGAACAGCACGCCGAGGTGCCCCCAAACGGACCACACGCCGCAGCCCAGGCAGGCCGGCTCACTCCGATCGGCCAGCGGCGCTCGTATCTCCCCGGCGTCCGGTGGCACGTTGTCGATGGCCTGGTCGGCTCCTCGGAGGAGGCGTTCCCGAGAGGCCCTTCCGGGCCGCCGGACGGGCCGGCGCGTCACAGACCCGCGGCGCCCGCCCCCGTACCAGCGCTGGCGCTGCCAGGCGAGGTGGGCCTGCCGCTGGTGCTCCAGTGCCGCACCGGCCGGGAGCGGGCTGGTGACTGCGCCCATCTCGGCGCCCGCCGGCCCGCCCGGCCACCGCGGGGTGACCGGCCCGGGCGGATGTCGTCGGGGTTCCAGCGGGCGCGACAAGCAATGCGGCCTCTGCTCGATGAGAGCGGAGGCTGCGCGCCTGCGCTACTTCACCCTCGACGGCACCGCTCACGCCACCCACAAGGAACAGGGCAGCATGATCCGCCGCTACATCATCTGGCGAAACCGCCATGCCGACGACCGGCCCCTACGCGCCGTCGTCGACAGGGCAAACGTTGCCTGATCCGGCACCAGCGGTGAGTGAGGGCCCTACGGTCGCACCCTCGAGGGACGAGCAGTGCACTGAGGGACCGCCTCGGGTGCAGCGAACGGCAAGTGCCGCGTCCGGCCGTCGCTACCGTACTGACGGGGCCGCGCAACGAATTGATCAGCAGGAGCACTGGGCGGAGGGTCTCGTGAAGTCCCGGACGCACCGCACTCCCTAAGTCCGGGGACGGCAGGCAGACGCCGCGTGCCATGGCATGACAGTTCGGTGTTCTTCCCGCCGCACGGCGAACGGGGCCATGCGCGGCGACGGTGTGAGGACGGACGCCGACGTCCGTCCTCGCCGATTCGCCCAGTGAGTGCGTCGGAAGGCGCCCCCGCGACTGTCCCGAGGCGATATCCGCCTCCTACCGGAAAGTGAAAGCCCCCTCATGAGAATCACCATGTGGACGCGAACCGGCCTTCTGGCCGTGACCGCCGCGACGATGCTCACCGTGACCACCGCCGGCTCAGCGCCCGCCGCCGCGTCGGTCGCGGGAAGTCGCTTCGTGGCACATCTGGACATGGCCGCCGGACAGCGGCCGGAGAACATCACGTCGGAACCCGGCGGCGGCGCGGACGTCACCTTCGCTTACAGCCGTCAGGTCGCCCGTATCAGCGCCAACGGCCGGGTGCACATCCTCGCCACTCTGCCGGAGCCTCCGGCGGGCGCCACCACCCCCGCGCTGTCGTCGCCGTTCCTCGGTGGGATCGTCCGCGCTCACGACGGGACGCTGTACTTCCTTTACGCGACCGGCAGCAACGACCTCACCGGCCTGTGGCGGCTACGCCCGGGCGGCACACCGCAACGCATTGCCGCGCTGCCGGCCGAGGGCCTGCCCAACGGGCTGGCCCTCGACGAGAGGAGCGGACTGCTCTACGCGGCGGACTCGGTGCTGGGCACCGTCTGGCGCATCCCGGCATCCGGGGGCAGGCCCACCGCATGGGCCGCGACCCCCGAGCTGGCCCCCGCAGGGTTCCTGGGCGCCAACGGCATCAAGATCCACAACGGTGCCGCCTGGGTGTCCAACCTGGACCGGGGCACCGTGCTGCGCATCCCGATCACCCGTCAGGGAACAGCCGGCCCTGTGGAGACGCGGGCCAGCGGTCTCGTCAACATCGACGACTTCGCGTTCACGGGCGGCGGCAACTCGCTGCTGGCCGCGATCAACGCGGACAACGAAGTGGCCCTGGTCAGGCCGGACGGTAGCCACACCGTGGTGCTGACCGGCGCCGACGGGCTGGAGAACCCCACCTCTCTCGCAATACGAGGCAACACCGCCTACATCGCCAGCGGCGCCTACTTCACCAATGACGACCCCAACCTCCTGGCCGCCCGGATCGCCCCCGGCGCATAGGACCGGCGGCGGGCAGCCTCCTCACCGGTTGCCCGCCGCACTCCCGGCGTCCGCCGCCACGGCACTTGGGCCTTCCGTTCGGACCATGCCGCCTCGCGGGTACCCCGGCGTGATCCGAGCGGAAGACCCCCGCCGTCGGCGGCAGCGTGTACGACCGTGACGGTCCCCCCGCCCCTTCCGCCCCGAGAGGCTGCGTGAACCATGTCCGACGTCAACCCGCCGCACGCCGGACCGGGGGACCGGTGCGCCGTTCGTCCGGACGCCGGCGCAGCCCTCAAGCCGCCCACTCGCTCAGCGGCGTCGCCACGGCCTTCGGCAGCCGCCGTCCCGGCACCCCTCATGCGGGCCACGGGCTTCCTCTCCTTCTACGACCGGTTCGCGACCGCGCCCATGCTCGTACTGATCGTCAAGGACGAGGGGGTGTCGCTCTACCGCGCAGTGCAACTGGTGACGGTCTATGTCCTGCTGTACGCGTTGGGGCAGCCGATCTGGGGTGTGCTCAGCGATCGTCTCGGCCGCCTGCGGGCCCTGCGGCTGGCACTGGCGGGCACCCTGCTCGGCAGCCTCGCCAGTGTCGGCGCCCCGGGATTCAACGAACTTCTGATGGCCCGAGCGGTGACGGGCTTCTTCGTCGGGTCCCTGTTCCCGAGCATGCTGACCATGGTCGGCGACACCTTCGCCGGCCCGGCCAGGGCCCGCGAGATATCCGGTCTGCAGACCTACACCGCTCTGGGAACGACGGTGGCGACCCTGGCGGCCGGAGCCCTGGCCGTCTGGGCGGACTGGCGTGTCGTCTTCGCTGTCACCGCGGTGGGGGCCGCGGTCTTCCTGGTGCTGCTGCGACGTGTCCGGTTTCCCGCCGGCGGCGGCCCGCACCACGACGTCCGTAGTGCTTTCACCGCCTGGCCCCTGTGGACTTACGGGCTCGGGATGCTCGAGGGGGCGATCCTGCTCGGCATCCTCACCTACATCGTCCCCGCGCTGGAGCGGGACGGTGTGTCCACCGAACTGGCCGGGGTCCTCGGCGCCACGTACGGCGCGGGGATCATCGGCGGCGCCTGGCTGGCCAGAAGGACAGTGGCGCGCGTCGGGCGGACCGTGATGATCGCCCTGGGCAGCACCACTCTCTTCGTCGCCTTTCTCCTGGCGAGCCTCTCCCAGGGTGTGGTGGCCCTGACGTTCACCGCGGTGCTCATCGGCACCTCCAACGCCTTCCTGCACTCGTCGCTCCAGGGGTGGGCCACCGACGTCGCGCCGGCCGCCCGGGCGACAGCCGTATCGGTGTTCGTCTGTTCGGTCTTCCTCGGGAGTTCCGCCGCGACCGGTCTCACCGCGGGGCTGACCCGACACGGCTATGGACCGGTCTTCGCGGCAACCTGTGTCGCCACGGTGGTGCTCGGCGTCCTCGCGGTCGGCAGCCATGCCCTGTGGTGTCGCCGCCGTACCGAGCTGATGGGTGAGTCCGGGGCGCAGGTGTGACCGCCCCTCCGCAACGCCTTTTCCCGGGTCGCACGTGACACCTCGGTATTCCGACAAGCAATTTCGGGCGGCCCCGGAGATCTGCGGCTCCATCGGGCATCACGCCCCACACCTGAAAGGGGCCGGAGACCGACCGGGGCGCGCAGGTGCTTACTTCACAGGGGAACGCACTCAGTGCGCTGTCGGTGATCATGCGGTGCACTGTCGGGTCATTCATGTTCTCCGGTTCGAAATAGCCTGGCGGCGCAGCAGTTGCGGATCACCCGGTCCGGGCCGGTGTGCCTGAACGGATAACCGGCCGGAGTGAGCCCGCGTGAGCGAGGAAGAGCGCTCCGGTGCTCGCCGGTCAGTTCGCCCGTCGCTGTCGCTTCCGTTCCCCTCGAAGTTCTCGTCCGCAGGAGGTTGTCGAAAGGTGTCCACGATGCCGGTCGTTGGGCTGATACCCAGCGCCACGGACCATGCCGCGGATCTGGTCGTCCGCAACGCGAAGATCCACACGGGAGACCCTCGCCGCCCGCAGGCGGAGGCGATCGCCGTCCGCGACGGCGTCATCACGGTCGTCGGTGACGACAAGGATGTGGCCGGCCAGGTCGGCGCGGCCACGAAGGTGGTCGACGCTCTCGGCCGCCGGGTCATACCGGGCCTCAACGACGCCCACCTGCACGTCATTCGGGGCGGGCTCAACTACGTGCTGGAACTGCGCTGGGACGGCGTACGCACGCTACGCCAAGGCCTGGCGATGCTGCGGGAACAGGCGGCCCGTACGCCGAAGGGCCAGTGGGTCCGGGTGGTGGGGGGCTGGTCGGCCGATCAGTTCGTCGAACGGCGGCTCCCGACCGTCACCGAGTTGAATGCCGCCGCGCCGGACACCCCGGTGTTCGTGCTGCACCTCTACCAGGCGGCGGTGCTCAACCGCGCCGCACTCAAGGCCGCCGGCTACACCAAGGACACGCCCCATCCGAAGGGCGGCCAGATCGTCAGGGGCAGGGACGGCGAGCCCACGGGCATGCTGCTCGCCTCCCCGAGCGCTCTGATCCTCTACTCGACCCTGGCAAGCGCCCCGGTACTCCAGGACGAGGACAAGAAGATCTCCACCCGCCATTTCCTGCGGGAGTTGAACAGGTTCGGGCTCACGTCGGCCATCGACGCAGCGGGCGGATTCCAGAACTTCCCCGACAACTACAGCACGGTCGCCGAACTCGCCGAGGCCGGTCAGCTGTCGCTCCGCATCGCCTATCATCTCTTTCCGCAGACCGCCGGTCAGGAGGTCGCCGATCTCGCCCGCTGGATCGAAATGGCCCGGCCCGAAGACGGGGACGAATGGCTGCGCCTCAACGGGGCGGGGGAGAACCTCACCTGGGCGGCAGCGGATTTCGAGAACTTCGCCCAGCCGCGCCCGGAACTCGCTCACGGCTATGAGTCGGAATTCGAGAAGGCCGTACGCCTGCTGATGGAGAACGGCTGGGGATTCCGGCTGCACGCCACCTACGACGACACCATCCGACGCGATCTCGCGGTGTTCGAGAAGCTGGCTGCGCAAGGACTCTTCCCCGCCGGAAACCGGTGGCTGTTCGACCACGCGGAGACCGTCTCCGCGGACAGTCTCGACCGCATCGCCGCCCTCGGCGGCGCCCTGTCCGTGCAGAACCGGCTGTCCTTCCAGGGGGAGGCATTCGTACGCCGCTACGGCCCCGGCGCCGCAGCGGACGCCCCTCCGATCCGGGCCATGCTGGAGCGTGGCCTGACCGTCGGCGCCGGCACCGACGCCACCCGGGTCTCGTCCTACAACCCGTGGGTCGCCCTGCACTGGCTGATCACCGGCCGCACGGTCAGCGACCTGATCGTCCGCCCGCCGCACAACCGAGTCGACCGGCAGACTGCGCTCTCCATGTTCACCGAAGCCGGAGCCGCGCTGACCGGCGAGGAGGACGTCAAGGGCGTATTGCGCCCGGGCCACTTCGGCGACCTCGCGGTCCTGTCCGAGGACTACTTCGCGGTGCCCGAGCCGGACATCGCGCACATCGAGTCCCTGCTGACCGTCGTCGGCGGCCGGATCGTCTATGCCGCCGCCGAGTACGAGGGCCTGGACGAGGAACTGCCGCCGGTCAGCCCCGAGTGGAGCCCGGTCGCGCGCTTCGGCGGCTATCAGGCCACGCCCGCCGGCGGTTCGTCGGGCGCCCGCCAGGCCGAACTGCTCGGCCAGGCCGCGGCGGAGTCCGAGGAGCACCGACAGTGGCGCGTCCGGCGCGGCATGGCTCCGCCTGCCGAGAGCACGGTCTTCGACCCCTGCTTCTCGCTCTGATCTCCCGGGGGAGGCCCGGTCACGAGCCGCCTCTCCCGGGATACCACCCTCGCGCCGTCCGACGGACGGCCGCGCACGACAGCGGACGCACGTCCGCGTCCATTTCACGCATGGAAGGCACTCTCATGGTCAACATCTCCGAGGTCACCGCGGCCCCCAGCCCCGACCTGCTGACCCCCGAAAACTGCGCTGTGCTGTTCGTGGACCACCAGCCGCAGATGTTCTTCGGTACCGGAAGCGGCGACCGGACCGCCATCATCAACTCGACGTTGGGCCTGGCGAAGTCGGCCAGGGTGTTCGACGTCCCGGTGGTTCTCAGCACGGTGGCCGCCGAGTCCTTCTCGGGTCCGATCATGCCGCAACTGGCCGATGTCTTCCCCGGCCAGAAGATCATCGACCGCACCACGATGAACGCCTGGGAGGACGTCACCTTCGTCGAGGCCGTCAAGGCCACCGGCCGCAAGAAGCTCGTCATCGCCGGGCTGTGGACCGAGGTCTGCGTCGTACTGCCCGCACTGTCCGCCATCTCCCAGGGGTACGAGGTCTACGTCGTCACGGACGCGTCCGGCGGCGTCAGCCCGCAGGCGCACGAGCACGCCATCCAGCGCATGGTGCGGGGCGGCGCCGTTCCCGTCACCTGGGTGCAGGTGCTCCTCGAGCTCCAGCGCGACTGGGCGCGGTCGGAGACGTACGTCCCCGTGACCGAAGTGGTGAAGGAGCACGGCGGTGCCTACGGCCTGGGCCTCGTCTACGCGCAGGCCGTCATCGGCGCCCACGCAGCCGGCTGACCTCTTCACCTGAGCATCGACGACACGCCAGGAACAGGCAGGAACACGATGGACATCGGACTGTTGGTCCTCCGGCTGGTGGCGGGCCTCCTCATCGCCGGCCACGGAGTGCAGAAAGTCAGCTTCCGGCTCGGCGGCAACGGCTT
The DNA here is from genome assembly GCF_040630435.1 of Streptomyces sp. NPDC005803. NCBI lineage: Bacteria > Bacillati > Actinomycetota > Actinomycetes > Kitasatosporales > Streptomycetaceae > Streptomyces > Streptomyces sp. NPDC005803. The sequence goes on from NZ_JBEXXO010000010.1 coordinate 131,948, forward strand.
GGCGGGTGGAACCGAGGAGTTCCGCCGCGACGGCTTCCGAGGCGGCACAGTCACCGCGCTCGCCGCGGGGACCAGCCAGATCGGTGCCGGCCTGTTCCTGGCGGCCGGCCTGCTCACGCCGATGGCCGCCATGGCCGCCATGGGCGTGATGACGGTGGCCGGCACCGTCAAACGGCACAAGGGCCTGTGGGTCCAGAACGACGGCTACGAGTACCCGCTGGTCCTCGTCGCCATCTCGACGGTGCTGGCACTCACCGGCCCCGGCCGCTGGTCGCTCGACCATGCGCTCGGGCTGCCCTCCTGGCCCCTGTGGGTGTCCGTCTCGGTCATCGTCCTCGGCCCGGCCAGCGGACTGCTCACCCGCGCCGGGCTGCATCGTCCCTCAGTTTCGGAAGGAACAACCCCCTGTGCACAAGCTGCTGACTGACGCCGCCCACACGCTGGTCCCGCCCAAGGGGGACAGACACGGCCCGCTGCCACCGCTCCTGCTGGTGCTGACGGTGGCGACCGGCCTGGTCGACGCCGTCAGCTATCTGGGCCTCGGGCACGTCTTCGTCGCCAACATGACCGGCAACGTGGTCTTCCTGGGGTTCGCACTGGCAGGCGCCGACGGCCTGTCCGCACTCGCCTCCATCGTGTCGATGGCCGCGTTCCTCGCCGGCGCGCTGGTGGGAGGCCGGTTCGCCAACCGGTTCGCGGCACATCGTGGGCGGTTGCTGGCCACCACGGTGGCACTGGAGGCGGTGCTCGTCACTGCGGCCACCCTCACGTCGGCGGCCGCGCACGGCCAGGTGGAGACGGGAGTCCGCTACACCCTCATCGTGCTCCTCGGCCTCGCGATGGGCCTGCAGAACGCAGCCGCCAGGCGCCTGGGTGTCCCGGACCTGACCACGACCGTACTGACCCTGACCTTGACGGGCCTGGCGGCGGACTCCACCCCGGCCGGTGGCTCGGCACCCCGCCCGGGGCGGCGGATCCTCTCCGTGCTGGCCATATTCCTCGGAGCCCTGGTCGGTGCCGAGCTCCTGCTGGGCGGCAGGCTCACCCTCATCCTGGGGCTGGTGGTGGTGCTGCTCGCCGCGACGTCGCTGACCGCGTACCGCCTGTCGGGGTCGAACGCCGACTGGACCAAGCCGCAGTCATGAACGCGGGACCGCGCGCCCTGCTCGTTGCGCCGCGCACGCCCCGTTCTCTCGCGGGCGCGACGCGTGCTCGACCGTCCGCGGCCGCGCATCAGCCGTGGCCGACCGGCGCGACGCGGAGCGCGGAATCACGCCATTCGCGGGGGGACACACCGTAGGCCGCCCGGAAAACCCGGCTGAAGTGGGTGGCGCTGGTGAAGCCCCAGCGTCCGGCCACCGCCGCGATGGTCCGGTTCCCCCGAGCCCGGAGCGTCAGGTCACGTCTGCATTCCTCCAGCCGACGGCGCCGGATCCACTGGCCGACCGTCCTGCCTTCGCTCTCGAAGAGCTTGTGCAGGTACCGCACGGAGATGTGGTGGGCCCTGGCAATCACCTCCGGAGAAAGATCCGTGTCGGCCAGATGCAGATCGATGTACTCCAGGATGCCCGGCACCAACGGTGACTGGGCATCGGGCGTTCCCGTCGTGTCCCTGTCCAACTGCTCCGTCGCGAGGGTGGTCAGCAGGTTCACGGCATGCCAGGCGAGCTTCGCACCGAGCGGCGGCCGGGCCGCCGAGGCGGCGACCGCCAGGTCGGACAGGAGCGGCGACACCAGTGTGCCCAGCCAGGAGTCGCGCGTGACAGGAACCCGCGCGAGCCGGTGCACGTCGGACTCCTCGAGCCTGAGCAGTTCACGCGGGACGAGGAACACCTTCGTGCGGACGTGCTCGGGGAAGTCCAGCGTCGGGGGATGGTGTGCGTCGTAGAAGCAGACGTCTCCCGGGCCGAGGAGAACATCAGCGGCAGTCTGCACGGAGGGTGCCTCACGGCCGCCTCGGACACCTACGAAGAGATAGTCGCCGCTGTCACGGGCGATGAGCCGGTGGCCGCGAGGGGGACCGCCCGGGCCGTCATGCAGCGCGCCTCCTTCCGGTGGGAGCCGTCTCTCCCGGAGCAACTGCGCGGGCGCCGCGTCCGCGAGGACGATGTCGAGGCCCAGGGGCATCCGGCACACCTTGGCGTGCCGCTGAGGCGGCTGTTGCGAACCGGTCCCGTCGCCGAGGGCCTCGAAAGTGCTGGCACTGAACGTCATCTGTCGTCGCCTCCGAACAGTCGTTGTGTGAAGCGGCGGCACGGTCCAGCGTGGGCCCCTGCTTCGGGGTTTCCGCGGCCGGCCCGCACGGACGGGCCATCCACTTCGCCGGGAGCGTAGGTCGGCAGGTATGCAAATAGAGTGAAAAATGAGTGACGGTGGGCTTCGCTGCCTCGGGCCCGGGACCGGTGGGAGGGCATCGGCAGCAGTGACGGGAAGACCCCCGGGGGCAGCCGGATCGGCTCCTTGGGCGGTGGACGGTCGGGTGCCGGGGGAGACGTCCAGGAGCACGGGAACCCGCGGCCCGGCTGCGCGAACCGGAGAACTTGCCGGCGTCCGCCGGCGGCAGCGCACCTCACCACCATCCTGGGCCGGCCCGGAGCTGACCCACGGGGCAGGTCGGCATCATGCATCGACGGTGGAGCCTGCACCTCCGGCCCGGAGCTGGTCGCGGTGACGGAGCAGGCGGGTCACGGGGTGTGCAGGGCGGCGCGCAGGATTCCGGTGGCGAGGGTGATGGCGGCCTGGGCGGCGTGGCTGGGGCGTAAGGCGTTGAGCATCACGAAGTCGTGGATGATCCCCTGGAAGCGCACCGCCGTGACGGGGACGCCGGCCTCGCGGAGCTTGTTGGCGTAGGCCTCGCCCTCGTCGCGCAGGACGTCGGCCTCGCCGGTGATGACCAGCGCCGGAGGCAGGCCGGTGAGCTGCTCGCTGGTGGCGCGCAGCGGGGAGGCGGTGATCTGGGCGCGCTCGGCCTCGTCGGTCGTGTACTGGTCCCAGAACCACTGCATGCCGTCGCGGCGCAGGAAGTAGCCCTCGGCGAACTGGTGGTAGGAGCCGGTGTCGAAATGCGCGTCGGTGACCGGGTAGAACAGCACCTGCTGGACCAGGGGGACGTCGCCGCGCTCCTTCGCCATCAGGGTCAGGGCGGCGGTCATGTTGCCGCCGACCGAGTCACCGGCCACTGCCAGGCGCGTGGCGTCGAGGCCCCTGGCCGCGCCCTGCTCGACGATCCACTCGGCGACCGCGTAGTTCTGCTCGATGGCGACCGGGTAGCGGGCCTCCGGCGAGAGGTCGTACTCGGGGAAGACCACGGCGGCGTCCGCGCCGACGGCGAGTTCGCGGACCAGGCGGTCGTGGGTGTGGGCGCTGCCGAACACCCAGCCGGTGCCGTGGAGGTAGAGGATGACCGGCAGCGCACCCTCCGCGCCGGCGGGACGAACGATCCGCGCTCGGACGCCCCCGGTGGGGCCGCCGGTCACAGTGACCCACTCCTCGTCCACCGGAAGCTTGCGGACGTCATCACCCGACTGAGCCTCCTCGATCGCCAAGCGCCCTTCAGAGGGCGGAAGTTCGAAGAGGAACGGTGAGTTCGCCGTCGCCCTGGCGAACAGGGCTGCCACGGCCTCGAGAACCGGAGCGACGGTACAGCCGGCGACGTCGGACATCTGATGTGCTCCTCGTTGCGTGGGGGGCGGCAACTCCGGCGATCGGTCAGCCCTGGCGGGGCGCGGGAGTTGCCGCGCACACGCTAGGCCGCAAAGCCGAGGAGACATGGTCCAGGAGTGCACGCATGTAGCTTTCTGGTGCGCCGACATCTCTCCCTGCGGATACGCAGGAACCGAGCGGATCCTTCCCCTCTCTCGCGGGAACCGAGCGGAGCCTCCCCCTCTCTCGCTGGAATCGGCGCGGGTAGCGGCCTGGGCCGGACATGAGGACGAGTGGTCCGGGCGGCCCCCTGGCCGCAAGGTCGGGAGGCTCTTTACGCATCGGTGGAGGCCTGCTTGTGGGTGCCTACGCCAAGTCGTCCGGTCCACTCTTCGTGGATCCGTCCAGCTTGGCCTTGAGGCGATCCGCCGCCTCCGGGCGTTCGAGCTGTTCATGCAAGGTTGCCGACTGCTGCCACGCGGAGCGGGCGGCGGGAAGATCGCCGGCGCCCTCGTACGCATCGCCCAGGCGCTCCCAGACGATTGCCTGGCGGAATCGTTCCCCCGGGGGAAGCGCCTGCAGCGCCCGATGGCAGCAGCTGATGGCTTGATGAGCATCGCCCAGTTCCAGGTGTGCCAATGCCATCGTGTCCCAAGCGCCGGCTTCCGGTATGGGTTGACCGATCTCCTGTGTCAACTCGATAGCGCGTCGGGACCACATGATTGCCTCCGCATAGTTCTTGAGGCAAGCGTGGATCCAGGCAGTGTTACTGAGTTCAAGTGCTTCCGGATAAGGGAGGCCGGCCTGCCGGAACAGCTGTGTCGCCGCCTCGGAGTGACTGAGTGCGTCGTCGTAGCTTCCCTGTTCCAGCAGAGCGGAGCTCATCGTTCCATGGGTGAACGCCTGCTCGGCCGGATCATCCAGCTCCCGGGTGGCGATGAAGGCCAGGTCGAGATACTCACGGGATTCGTCGAACTGTTTCAGGTCGGACAGGGCGCGGGCCAGTTTGCGAAGCGTGGTGATCTGCCCGCGCAGGCTGCCGTCCAGGCGTGCGGCCTCGACGGCGGTGCGCTGAATTGCTACCAGAAGCTCCCAGCGCCCTTGACTGTACAGAAACTCCTGCAAACAGCAGGGAAGTTGCCAGGCCTGGGTGAAGAAACCCGCCTCCCGGGCATAGGCGATCACCGCTGGCAGTGTGTCGCGCTCGGCGGTGAACCAAGCCAGGGCTGTGGTGTGGTCGGAGAAATGCCCCGCAACGGATTCAGCGCGCGCCGGAGGCAGGTCGAGGTAGTTCGTTCGCGACCCGAGTACCTGGTCCGCGGCATAGGCGGTATGGAGATAGTGATCGAGCATCCGGAACCGTGCGTCCTGGTGTTCGGCCGGAGTATCGTGTGCGGCGGTCATTTCGACGCCGAAGGTACGCAGCAGATGGTGCAGGGCGTAGCGGCCTGGCATGACCTCATTGAGGAGATGCGCGTCGGCGAGTTCGGCGAGCAGCAGGCGGGCCCTGCCGACGGGGAGGGCGGTCAGAGCGGCGGCGGCCCCTGCCTCGATGCTGGGACCGGGGTGCAGGGACAGGAGCCGGAACAACCGGGCGCCGTCGGGCGGCAAGAGCTGATAGGAGCAGGTGAAGGCCGCACGGGCATCGGTCGTGGGATCGCTGCTGGAAAGCGCGTCCAGGCTGCTGTGCGTGTCCCGCAGTTCTTCAGCGATGGCCGCCAGCGGGAAATGCTGATGCCTCTGCGCCCGGGCCGCCACGATGGCCAGGGCCAGCGGCAGGCGTCCGCACTGCGCGATGATCTCGTCGGCGGCCTGCGGGTCGGCGGCCAGCCGCTCAGCGCCGGCACGCAGCACCAGTGACGCGTGAGCGTCAGCGACGGAGGGCAGATCCAACGGCAGCGGAAGGACCCCGGCCGTGGTCAGCCCGGGAAGTGCCTTCCGGCTGGTGATGAGCGTGAGACAACCCGCCGACGAGGCCAGGAGGGGGCGGACCTGATCGGTCTCCCAAGCGTTGTCCAGGACAACGAGAACCCGCTGACCGTTCAGCAGGCTGCGGAACAGGCCCGCTCGTGCGTCGATGCCCCTCGGTATGCGCTCCGGCGGCACACCCAGCCCCTCCAGCATGTGACGCAGCGCTTCCATGGGCGTCATCGGGCTTCCGGCAGGATCGAAGCCCCGCAGGTCCACGTAGAACTGGCCGTCAGGGAACTGGTCCGCGACCCGGCCGGCCCATTTCACGGCCAGTGTGGTCTTCCCGACACCGGCCATGCCGCTGATCAGGACCGCGACGGGCGCCCCCGGCCCGGCCGACACCGTGTGGGTGATCTCCCCCAGGCGGCTGAGCTCTGCCCGCCTGCCCGCGAAGGCTCCCAGATCGGCGGGCAGCTGCGCCGGACGCACGAGGGCTTCCGCCGGCCCACTCGGCGCCTGTGACGGCTGCGACCCGGGCTCCTCACCGGATGGTGCTTGCTGACGGAGAACCCGCATGTGGGCGCTGCTCAGCTCGGGGCCCGGGGAGATCCCCAGTTCCTCGAGCAGGCGGTGCCTGATCTCCCCGAAGGCCACCAGCGCCTCCGCCTGGAAACCGGCGGCCGCCAGCGTCGCGACGAGTCTGGCGTGCAACGGCTCGTTCAACGGATCCAGGGCAACGGCCCGGCGCAGCCAGGGCAGGACCTCGTCCGCCCGCTCGCACAGCAGTGCCGCGTCAGCGGCCAACCGCGCCGTGTGCACGAGTTCGCGCTCGATGGAGCTGAACACGGCGTGCGCCCGCACCGAGGCGGGAATCCCCATGGCCACCTCTCCCCGCCACAGCCGCAGCGCCTCCATGAAGTGACTCACCGCCTCCGCGGTCCTCCCCGTGGCCACAGCGCGTGTGCCGCCTTCGGTGAGACCCCGGAACTCCAGCAGGTCGAATTCCAGCCGCTCCACCTGGAGCACGTAGCCACCCGCACGACGGGTCAGTCGCCGTCCGGGCGCCCGGGGCGCAAGTCCGGGCTCCAACAGGCGCCGTAGCCCACCGATGTAGCGGCGCACCACGTTGACCGCGCTGTCCGGCGGGTCCTCTCCCCAGAGCGCGTCGACGATCGCGCTCGTGCCCACGGGCCGTCCCGCTTGAGCCAGCAGCAGGCTCAGCAGGGCACGCTGCTGAGGAAATCCGAGGTCAAGTTCCCTGTCCCCGTCCCAGGCGCGCAAAGGGCCCAGCACCTCGAACCGCATCACCACATCCAGCTCCGCATCGCTTCGTGCCGCCACAGACTCGGGAACCGCTTCAAGCGCCGACGGATGCGGTACAGCCCTCCATCGGATCAGCCGTCGCTCAGCGGACCGAGATCCGGGGGCAGCCACGATCGACCGGCCCGTGCTGCCGCCGGCGTGGCCGTGACGGTGGGCGACCAGGCGGTCAGTAGAACGTCTCCACCTTCGTCACGTCCAGTTCGTACCGCACCTTGGTCATGTCCGGTCCGTTTCCCAGGCCACCGAGCACGTCCAGCGCGAGCTGCCGGCCGGTGAAACTGGCTCTCGGGAACCCGGTCAATCCGGCAGAGGCCCCGTGGGTATCCCGCCAGTCGTGCCTGATCGATGGTTCGAGCTCGACGCGCAGCACGCCGATGGCCCGGGTGGAGGGAGTCTGTGCCCCCCACGTCGCCGGACGCCCGCATGGACGCGTGCCGGGGCCGGTGCGGGAAGGGGACGGAGCTTCATCACGGAGGCGGGGCGCCATTCCGAGCCCCCCGCCGCCACAGGTCGGTACGCCTATCCGCTGTCGGCTCCGTGTCGTCGGCTACGGCACCCGGAGCGAGGAGGAGCGGCGGTACTGGCTCACCACGGCGGGTGGGCGGCCCGTCCTGCGGACCTCCGGCCGGTGGATCAGTAACCCTGGCCGACCAGGAATGAGTCGAAGTCGAGGGCGAGGGAGCGCGCTTCGGCCGCGTGCCCCTCGTCGTCCCCGTCGACGAGCACGAAGACGCAGATGCCCTGGCAGGTACGCACCACCCACATGCTGCGGTTCTTGTCGCGCAGGAGCGCCAGGTCGAGCTCGGTCCCCGTCACCGCGTCCGTGATCCGGTCCAGGCTCTCCCGGTGCCACACCGCCCCCGCGAGCCGGAGCGTCCGCGGGCGGCCGGTCTCCTGGCCGGCCGTCCACAGTGCCGCCATCTCAGCCTGGTCCGGAGCATCGGCCGCGTCGGATGCCGAATGCCGGTCTCCCTGCCCGGCGACGCCGCCGAAGTACTGCCGGCCGTCCTCGCCCTCGCGGCCGGCAACGGCGAAGAACCCTGCTTCGGCCGAGAAGGCCGCCACCGCCCGCACGGCGCCGTTCCGCCCGCCGAGGGCGAAACGGGTGCTGAGCACGTCTTCCCATTGCTCGGTCGCAGGAGACATCAGTGGTGGCCTTTCGACGGCGTCGTTGTGGTTCACGGACCCGCTCGGGTCGCCCCGGGGACGGTGGCGCTGGGCGACGTACCCCCGGGCAGGCATCTCTTGCCCGGGTACGCGCTGATCAGACGCATGACCCGGAGATCAGTGCACGCGTCACATCCCGGGCAGGGGAGGCCGCACCGCGGGCTACGGGTGCGGCAGCTTCGCCCGCGCGGAACCGGCGGCGGAGTGCACGGCCCGGCCCGTCCCGCTCGCGGCCGCCGAAGCGTCGGAGCCGACCGTGCCGATCGCCGCGTGCACCTGTCCGCCCGCCCTCGCCGCCGCACGGCGGGCCTTCTTCCGTCCTCTCGTCGTCGCGGTGCGGGCACGGTAGGCCGCCGACGGCTTGCCGTGGGTGTCGGCGGCGGACAGCAGCAGCGCGCCGAACAGGCCCACGCGCTCGGCGACATGGAGCAGGTGGTCCTTGCGCAGCTCCGGGTCCTCCTCCTTCCACCACGCGTGCTCGGCGAGGGTCGCCGGCACGAGGCTCGCGGCCAGGACCAGTGAGGCGGTACGAGGGAACCGCCCCAGCGCGAGCAGTCCGCCCGCGCCGATCTGCACGGCGGCGTCGATCTTGACCACGCGCTGGGGAACGTCGGCCGGGGCCCCGAGGCGCCGTGCCCATGACTCGGTTCCGGTGGCGAAGCGGCGAGGGCTGCGCAGCGCACGCACTCCCTCGACGACGAACGGGGTGGCCAACAGGGGGCGGGTGATTCTTCTCAGGACAGCCATGGATCCACGTGTGCCCCTGGAAGCAGCCGTCACACGCCGCGGGCGGTCGACGGTCGTCAAGGAGCAGGCCGCGCCGGGAGTGCACTCGTCCGCGCGCACGCGTCACCCGCTCCACGCGGTGGGCGGGCCGCCTCACCCCTCCGGGGCGGCCTCGGTCAGTTCGGGTTCCAGCCCCTCCGTCATCTGGCTGTGGCGACGGCCGGAGTCGGTGCGCCAGACCTCGAAGGCCCAGGCGGTCGACGCCACCACGGCGAGGCCGAGGAACCAGCCGCCGACCACGTCACTGAACCAGTGGACGCCGAGCGCGACACGGGTGAAGCCCACGCCCACTACCGACAGCGCCGCCACGCACCAGCACAGGGGCCGCCCGCCGCGGGGCACCAGCGGCAGCAGGGCGAGCAGCAGCACGGCGAGGGACGTGGTCGCCGTCATCGCGTGCCCCGAGGGGAAGGAGAAGCCCGGCGCGTGGGCCACCGGATCGGCGAGCGAGGGCCTGACGCGCTCGACCACCGTTTTGACCAGCAGCCCCGTCAGCCCGCCGGCCACCGCCGTCACAGCGGACCAGGCGGCCAGCCGCCAGGCGCGGCGGTGGAGCAGCCAGAGGGTCAGGAGCGCGACCGCGCAGCGCATCGTCGCCGGATCCCAGACCCAGTCGGAAAGGAAGCGGAGGGTGCTCGTCCACGCAGGGTGTTCGAGCGCCGTGGCGTGCAGCCGCCGCGCCGCACCCTCGTCCACGGTGCGCAGCGGACGCCACCTGCCCTCGACGAGGACCAGCACCAGGGCGAAGGGCACCGCGGAGAGCGCGGTGACGGCGGCGGCGCCGAGCAGGCGCACCCCGAATCTGCGGTCGGCCGCCCGGGCGCGGCGCTCACGGAGCCGCTGGGCGGTGGCTCGTACCACCAATTCATGCTCCCGGATCAGGGTGTACGGGACCTGGCCGCAAGGCGCGGGCGGCCTCCAGTTGCGCGGCGAACGACAGCCCGAGGAAGAGGGCGATCGAGGTCAGATAGGCCCAGAGCAGCAGCGACATGAAGGCGCTCAGCGGGCCGTAGACCGTGTCGAAGGACCCGCTGACCGAGAGGTAGAGACTGAGCAGCCAGGTGAGTGCCGTCCACAGCACGAGGTAGAGGGCCGCGCCGAACGCCAGCCAGGTGTAACCCGGTTGACTGCGGCGCGGGGAGCGCCGGAATATCGCGCTGGCGGAGATGAGCGCGAGCAGCAGCCCGCAGGGCCAGCGCAGCAGATCCCAGGCGTGGCTCGCCCCGTCCCCGAGACCGTAGACCGTCACGGCGGCGGCGGCGAGGTCGCCGCCGACCACCATCAGGATGAAACCGATCCCCAGGGGGATGCCGGAGGCCAGCGCCATGAGAAGGCCCCGGAGGTACTTCTGGTGGAAGGGGCGGTCGCGTTCCACCCCGTAGATCCGGTTGGCGCCGCGCTCGATCTGGCACATCGCCGTCGTGACGTTGACCATGGAGAAGGCCAGCCCGAACCAGAGGGTCAGCTGGGACCCCTCCCCGGCGCGCTGCCGGCTCCGGGCGAGTGCGTCGTCCACCACCTCGGCGCTCGGACCGGCGGCGAGGCGGTGGATCGTCAGTTCCGCCAGCCTCCCGACGTTCTCCGTGTGCAGCGAGGCGGACAGCCCGACGAAGGCGATGACGAGCGGGATCACGGCGAGAACGGTCTGGAGTGCGAGCGCGCGGGAGTGGCTGAACCCGTCGGCGTACCGGAAACGCACGAAGGAGTCGCGGACCAGCGGCCAGCGGCCGTAGCGGCGCAGCGCTGCCAGGGCCTCATCGGCGGAGAGTTCGTCGCCCCCCATGTCGCGGGTCACCGGAACCCGGGTCGCGGTGCCCATCTACTTGCCCCCTGACGGCAGCAGCACGGACAGAGCCCCGGGCCTGACCTCGGCGACGAGGAGCCGGCCCGGACGGACCGGGTCCCCGTCCACCTCGCGTGACTGCACCGTGCTGAAGCGGAGTTCGGCACGGCGGAACGTGAAGTACTCCACCGGGGTGCCGGTGTCCGTACCGGTGGCCTCGTCGCCGGTGAGCGGGAAGGTGCCCCGCGCAGCCGGGCGGGGCGGCTTCGAGCGGCCGCGCAGCAGTATCCCGGCGGTGCGCAGCCAGCCGCTGGGGCCGTGCGGGTCGAACACGGCCAGGTCGAGCAGCCCGTCGTCCGGTTCGGCCGCCGGTACGAGCGCCGCCCCGCCCTGCACACTGCCGATGTTGGCGAGGAGCAGCATCCGGGCCGTCCGGTGCAGCACCGGTCCGTCGTCCAGGCGGATCGCCACGGTGATGCGGGGCGCCCGCAGGCTCCTGACGCCGGCCACCACGTAGGCGGGCCAGCCGAACGCCGCCTTCGCCTGCGATCCGGTGTTCTCCAGCATCGCGGCGTCCAGTCCGGCGCCCGACATCGCGGTGAAGTGCGTGGCCGGGAACCGGTCGCCCTCGATCCGCCCGAGGTCGATCCGGCGAACGCGGCCGGAGAGCGCGGCGCCCAGCGCGTCCGCGGGTGTCAGCGGCAGTCCCAGATTCCGCGCCAGCAGGTTGCCGGTGCCGCACGGCACCACGGCCAGGGGGACGCCCGTGCCGGCCAGCGCGTCCGCCGCCGCCCGCACGGTTCCGTCGCCGCCGCAGACCACCACGAGCGACGCGCCACCGCGGACCGCGTCGGCCGCCTGGCCGCCGCCCGGGTCCTCCGCGGTCGTGAAGACGAACTCGGCCTCGTGATGACCGTGCTGCTCCAGGACGAGCCGCAAGGTCTCGCGTGCCGCTTCGTCGGTCACCGTCGGATTGACGACGACGACGGTGCGGCCCGCGACCTGCTCCGCTCGTTCCTCGGCGGTCCGCAGCGCGACCTCCATCGCGTTCGCCGGCGGGGGAGTGGGGCTGGCGTCCTCGGTCAGGAGGGTGCGGCCGACGATCAGCAGCGACAGCCCGCCGTTCACCAGCCCGCCGAGGACGTCGGTGGGGTGGTGCATCCCCCGGTAGAGGCGCGCGACCCCCACCAGCAGCGGCAGGAGCAGCAGCAGGCCTCCGAGCGCCTTGCGCCACGGGCCCCGGACCCGGGAGAGCACCAGAACGGCGAGTCCCGCGTAGAGGGCGGTGGCGGCGCCCGTGTGGCCGGAGGTGTAACTCGTCGTCGGCGGCGAGGCGTCCAGCCGGTCGACCTCGGGCCGGTCGCGGTCCACGGACGTGCTGATGACCAGGAACACCAGTGCCTGGAGCGAGACGGCGACGGAGAGGAAGACCGCCTCCCGCCACCTCGGCAGCCGGGGTACCAGAAGCAGGCCCGCGCACACCACCACGGTGACGGCGATGATGGTGGCGGTGTCCCCGGCCTCCGACGCGATGAGCGACGCGCGGGTGAGGGCCTGGGTCCGCAGGTCCTCGAACCTCTCGTCGAGCTGGTCCTCGGCGCTCAGGGGCCATGTCCCGCGGGCGGGGCCGGTGATCAGGAGCCCGAAGCCCACCAGCAGGGCGGCCTGGCAGACGGTGAGCACGCTGATCTGGGCTGCGGCCCGGGCGCTCCCACTGGTGAGGGCGGGTGACCGGCCGGGCCGGGCGACGAGTCGGGGCTCGGTGGGCCGGAGCGCGGGTCTGTCCGGCAGAGCGGTGGGCATGGGGACTCCTGTGTTCGGCACCGCACGGAGGAGGGCGGTCGGGGCATCGGCCACCCGGTGAACGCCCGTCTGCCCCCGAATCAGCCGGTCAGACATGCCCGGTTCGGCTGGGTGCCCGTTCGGCGCGGGAAGCCGGGACACGTCCGGAGCGCTGATGCCCGTGCGCGGGAGCATGGTCTTGGGCATGGCCGGCTTGGTGGGCTGCACGGACTCGGTCGAAGGCGCCAGGAGCGCATCGCGGTGACCGGGGGCAGGGCCGGAGGCGGGAGGGCGGCAGGAGATGCCCGTACGGAGACACGCGGGAGCCCTCCGTGGGAGGGACGGAAGGCAGGGGCCGGGGCGCCGGCGGCGAGGCGCTCGTCGAACCCGGGTCAGCCCTCAGCCCAGCAGCCAGATGCACACCCCGCCCAGGACGAGCAGCAGGCAGATGGCGAGGTTGGTGCGCCAGTACGTCACGAAGATCGCGACGAACTCGCGGATCATCGCACTGGGCCAGAAGTAGGCGGCAGTGGGCGACCCGACCACCTGGCCCCTCACTCCCGTCCGGCGGGCGGTCACCGCGGCGCGGAAGACGTGGTAGTTGTTCGTGACGACGACGCACCGGTAGTCGGGCTTCGCCTTCTCCATGATCGATTTGCTGAACCTCAGGTTCTCCTCCGTCGTCGTCGAGCGGTCCTCACGTTCGATCAGGGCGGCCGGGAACCCGCGCTCGACCAGGTAGTCGGCCATCGCGTGCGACTCCGGCAGCGCTTCGTCCGGGCCCTGGCCGCCGGAGGCGAGCAGGACGGGCTGCCTGCCGCGCGCCGTCAGCCTCGTGTGCACGGCTCGGGCCCGCTCAAGACGGCCGGCCAGCAGCGGCGACACCGTGGAGCCGTTGATGAGGCCGGCACCGAGGACCACCACGTAGTCGGCCTTGCGGTGGATGTGGAGTCGTCCGTAGAGGAACGCGTAGACGATGAAGCAGACGAACAGGAAGGCGAGGTAACCGGCCAAGGCCAGGACCGTTCCCGTGACCACCACCAGGGTGTCGTTCTCCAGGATCAACGCGGTGGTCATCAGTGCGAGAAGGGCCATCAGAGCGAGCCCTGCCAGCAGGGACAGGAGGTTGGCCGGGCTTCTGCCCTCCTTGCGCACCATCGTCACGCCGTTGGAGATCAGGAACCAGGACAGGGTGACGATGCCCACCGCCACGAGAAGGAACAGCACCACGCCGATCTCCCTCCCCGTGGCCGGCTGTGACCGGGCGAGTTCTGTGAGCCAGGCGGCCACGGCGAACGTGCACGACAGCCCCAGGAGGACGGCGTTGCTGAAACGCCGGCGCTCGCGGAGCGTGCCGACACAGAAGGCGAGGAAGATCAGGAACGCCGGGAGGTAGGCCAACATGCCCACATGCTAGGCGGAGGCCCGCGTCCGCCCCGACCAGGGCGGATCGCCCACCGGCGGGGCTGGAGCGCACGCGGATCCGACGGCCTCACGTCCTGTTCTTCCGTCTGCGCAGCACGAAGGCCGGGCTGGTGGGGATTGCCCTGCTCGACGTGAGCAACGCCGAGCTCATCGCCCGCGCGGCCAAGGCTGACCGAACGGCCGCTCCGGCGCTGGTTCCCTATGCCGCCTGGTGCGGGTTCGCCACCTTGCGGAACGCGGACCTCACGCGCCGGAACAGGTGCTGACCGCCGGCACGGCCGGCGAGCGTCAGGTTCTCCGAGTGGGGCGGCAGGGTGTGACGCCGGATCAGGCAGGGTGTGACCCCGGATCGGGCAGGGTGTGACCCGGCCCGGGCAGGGTGTGACCCCGGATCGGAAAGGTGTGCGGGGTCCGTAGCCCGTGGACACGTCGGTCAGGAGGCGACCACACCCTGCTCCGGCTTCCACCCCCAGGCGGTGAGCATGCCGGCCGACAACGAGGAGCACGTGTCGGAGTCCAGATACCGGACGGCCGCGTCGATGGCCGCGTCGTCCACCCGGCCGGTCGCGAGCATCGCCGGCCTGCTGCGTTCCCAGGTGTCCGCCCAGAAGCGACTGATGGGACTGCCCGGCTGGAGCGGAGGCACGTGCATTTCCGCGGCGACGGGTTCGAGCCCTGCCGCGCGCAGCAGGTGCGGGTACGACGGCACCCAGGAGACATCGGTGCCGATCGAGGCCCGCAGCCCCTGCCACATCGCCTCCATGGCGGTGGTGTACGGCGTGCTGGGCGTACGGCCACTCGTCAGGTCCACCGCGTCACTGAGGACCAGCACGCCTCCCGGAGCGACGAGTTCGGCCAGGGCGGTGATCAGGCTCTCGTGCCCGGCCAGGTGCATCAGGACGAAGCGCGCGTGGACGAGGTGGAACCCGCCGGGGGCGAAGCCGGGGGTGGAGATGTCGGCCTCCAGCAGTTCGAGCCCTGGCACCGGCCGGTCGCGGAGGAACCGTACGTCGCGGTCGACGGCGAGCACGCTCTCCACCCCGGCCTCACCCAGCAGCCGACGGGAGACCGTCCCCGTGCCGGCGCCCACGTCGAGACAGCGCCACCCCGGCCCGGCCCCGAGTGACCGCAGGCGGGCCAGGCTGAAGTCGTCGTAGGCGAGGGCCCCGTAGTCGATGCGCTCGCCCTCGCCGGACTGTCCGGGACGGAAGACGGATTCGCCGTAGCGCCCCCCGTCCGGCGCGCCCCCGCGCGGAGCGGCGGTCACGCCGCGGTCCGTGCGAAGCCGAGCGCGTCGTCGTGGACGCGTACCCCTCCGCGCGCGGCGGGGGAGGGGAACAGCGGATCGTCGAAGGGGTGCATGGGCCGGGCCTCTCCACGAGGTTGGGGGTGCGCGGTCCGTCCCGAGGACGCCGTCCCCCCGCATCCTGCACGGACGGCCGCCTGCCCGGCCGAGGCGCGCCGTGCCTGAGCCGATCGGGCCTCAGGTGTGCCCCGCGCCGTGCGGGCGCCGGGCGTAAGCGTGTTCAACAAGGGCACATGAGGCCCCATGGGAGGAGACGTCATGAAGCCATTGGACCCCGCGCCCTCGGACACGGAGAGCGGCAGGTTTGTCGAGCCCGGCGCGGCCGTGTCCGACGCGGAAGGTGTGAGCCGGGGGACGACGTCCCGGACGGCCGGTGAGAACGGGGTGAGCCCGAGGGAGATCTCGGCGGAAGACGCCAGGGAGATCTCGGCGGAAGATCCCAGGGAGCGGGTCAACCGCCGGTGGAACGAGATCCTGCAGGAGACGAGGGTCGCCCAGACGGGCATCCAGATCCTCTTCGGGTTCCTGCTCAGCGTCGCGTTCACCCAGAGATTCGAGCGGCTGGGCGACTTCGACCACCGCGTCTACGTCATCACCGTCGTCCTCGGCGCCTCCGCGATCGGAGCGCTCATAGCGCCCGTCGCGCTGCACCGGTTCCTGTCCGGGTCCCGGATGAAGGACGAAGTGGTGGTCGTCGCGGGCCGGTTCATGGTGTGCGGCATGGTCCTGCTCGCCCTGACCATCGGCTGCACGCTCCTTCTCCTGCTGCACACCGTCCTCACCGATCTTCTGGCGGAGATACTCGTCGGCACCGTCATGGCGTGGTTCGCCGGGGCCTGGTTCGTACTCCCGTTGGTCCTCAAGATGCGCTCGGGCCGCCGCGGCTGATGCGGCGAGGGTTGGCCGGAAAGCGGTGATCCGGGCCCCGCGGGAGCGGCTGAGGGCATGAGACGGTCCGGGTGCCGGTCGGCGTGGTTCCCCGCCTCGGCGGTGGTACGTGCCGGTCCGGTCCGGGCCGTGCGGCGCCGCGATCCGCGACCGGCGCCCCGCCCCGGCGCGTCGTCGGAGCCCTGGTCCAGGTGACGCGCACTTAGCCGTGGAGTTAAGTCAAGTCGGAAGAAAAGTGGGGCCGGAGTTATTGACCGGGATGCGACGGGCGGGCATGGTTCGGGAGAGCGCTCTCTCAGACCCGTGTTTTCGTTCCAAGGAGACTTACCGTGCCTCCAGTTGGCATACCTACGGCCGCTCCACCGCCACGCTCGTCGGCCCCCCGCACCCGCGCGCGGCGCAGCCTGGCGGGTGCTCTCGTCACGGGCCTGACCGCCACGTTGCTGGCGGTCGTCCCGTACTCCCCGGCGCAGGCGGATCCGGCGCTCCTGTCTCAGGGGAGGCCGGTCACCGCCTCCAGCCAGGAGCATGACGGGACGCCTGCGGCCGACGCCGTCGACGGCAGCCTGGGGACCCGCTGGTCGAGCGCCGCGTCCGACGGGCAGTGGCTGCAGGTGGACCTCGGCGGCGCCGTCGCGCTCAGCAAGGTGGTGCTGCGGTGGGAGGCGGCTTACGCCAAGTCCTACAAGATCGAACTGTCGACGGACGGTGCGAGCTGGACGACGGCCTACTCCACCACGACCGGTGCCGGTGGGGACGAGACCGTCGCCGTCTCCGGCACGGCACGGTACGTGCGGATGCAGGGCGTGAAGAGGGCGACGGGGTACGGGTACTCGCTCTGGGAGTTCCAGGTGTACGGCGGCGGCGACGACGGCGGGCCGGCGCTGCCGGGCGGGGGCGACCTCGGCCCGAACGTGCACATCATCGACCCCACGACGCCGGACATCCAGGGCAAGCTGGACGAGGTCTTCCACCAGCAGGAGTCGGCGCAGTTCGGCTCCGGCCGCCACGCCTTCCTCCTCAAGCCCGGCACGTACGACCACCTCAACGCGCAGATCGGGTTCTACACCCAGATCGCCGGTCTGGGCCTCAAGCCCGACGACACCACGATCAACGGTGACGTGACCGTGGACGCCGGCTGGTTCAACGGCAACGCGACGCAGAACTTCTGGCGGGCGGCGGAGAACCTCGCGGTCGAGCCGGTGAGCGGTACCGACCGCTGGGCGGTGTCCCAAGCCGCGTCCTTCCGGCGGATGCACGTCAAGGGCGACCTCAACCTGGCACCCGCCGGGTACGGCTGGGCCAGTGGCGGCTACATCGCCGACAGCAAGGTCGACGGCACCGTCGGACCGTACTCGCAGCAGCAGTGGTACACGCGGGACAGCACGATCGGCGGCTGGACCAACGGTGTGTGGAACATGACGTTCTCCGGTGTGGAGGGGGCCCCGGCCAACACCTTCCCCGAGCCCCGCTACACCACTCTCGACACCACGCCCGTCTCACGTGAGAAGCCGTTCCTCTATCTGGACGGCGGCGAGTACAAGGTGTTCGTCCCTGCCAAGCGGGACAACGCCCGCGGGACCAGCTGGGCGAACGGCACCCCGCAGGGTGCGTCGGTCCCGCTGAGCGAGTTCTACGTCGTCAAGCCGGGCGCGACGGCGGCCACCATCAACAAGGCTCTCGCCCAGGGGCTGAACCTGTTGTTCACCCCGGGCATCTACCACGTCGACCGGACGATCGACGTCGACCGGGCGAACACGATCGTGCTCGGCCTCGGCCTGGCGACCATCATTCCGGACAACGGCGTGACGGCCATGAAGGTGGCGGACGTCGACGGCGTGAAGCTGGCGGGCTTCCTGATCGACGCGGGTCCCGTCAACTCTCCGACCCTGCTAGAAGTCGGCCCCCAGGGCGCCTCGGCCGATCACGCGGCCAATCCCACCACCGTCCAGGACGTGTACATCCGCGTCGGCGGCGCGGGCCCCGGCAAGGCGACCACGAGCATGGTCGTCAACAGTGACGACGCGATCGTCGACCACACGTGGGTGTGGCGGGCCGACCACGGTGAAGGTGTCGGCTGGGAGACGAACCGGGCCGACTACGGAATCCGCGTCAACGGGGACGACGTCCTGGCCACCGGCCTGTTCGTCGAGCACTTCAACAAGTACGACGTCGAGTGGTACGGCGAACGCGGGCGGACGGTCTTCTACCAGAACGAGAAGGCGTACGACGCACCCGACCAGGCCGCCGTCCAGAACGGCGCCACCAAGGGCTACGCCGCGTACCGGGTCGACGACTCCGTCACCACCCACGAGGCGTGGGGTCTGGGCAGCTACTGCAACTACGACGTCGACCCGACGATCCGTCAGGACCACGGCTTCGAAGCGCCGGTGAAGCCGGGTGTGAAGTTCCACAGCCTCCTGGTCGTGTCGCTGGGCGGCAACGGCCACTACGAGCACGTCATCAACGACACCGGAGCCTCGACGGTGCCCGCCGGCACCTCCACCGTCCCGTCCACGGTGGTCTCCTACCCCTGAGCCGCCACCTGCCTCACGCCACCGGGCGCCGAGGCCCCTGATCCCCTCCCGGGCCGGGCATCCCATGTCCCCGCGGCCCGGCCCGGAAGGGACCGCACCACCAGCACCGTGCATCCCCCCTCCACAAGGAGCGCCGGGTGCCACCGGGCCGGGCCCTCAGGGCTCGCCGCTGCGCGCCGGGCGTCACGACCCAGCCAGGAGCACACGTGTCCAGACCCCCCTCCACGCTCACCCCCTTCCGCCGGCGCAGCGGGACATCCCTCGCTGTGCTCGGCGCCCTCCTGGCGTCCTCGCTGACCCTGAGCCTGTCCCCACAGGCGCAGGCGGCGGAGACGCTCCTCTCCCAGGGCAAGCCGGCCACGGCCTCCTCGCAGGAAGGCGAGGCGTACGCCGCACGGGCCGCCGTCGACGGCGATCTGACCGGCACCCGCTGGTCGAGCGAGCGGCGGGACGGCGAATGGTTCCAGGTCGACCTCGGCGCCGTGAAGAACCTGAGCCGGGCCGTGCTGACCTGGGAGGCCGCCTACGGCAAGAACTACGAGATCCAGGCTTCCGACAACGGCACCGACTGGCGCACCTTGAAGACCGTCACCGGCAGCGACGGCGGCACGGACGACCTGGCACTCTCCGGGTCGGGCCGCTACGTCAGGATGCAGGGCGTCGCCCGCGCCGGCGGTTACGGCTATTCCCTCTGGGAATTCCAGGTCTACGGCAGCGACGGCGGTACCACCCAGCCCACCGGCGGCGCGGTGAAGGTGACCGGTTCCCAGGGTGCCTGGCAGCTGACCGTCGGCGGACAGCCGTACACGGTCAAGGGCCTCACCTGGGGACCGTCCGTCGCCGACGCGCCCACGTACCTGCCCGACGTGAAGTCCATGGGCGTCAACACCATCCGCACCTGGGGCACCGACGGCTCGAGCAAACCGCTCCTGGACGCGGCGGCCGCCCAGGGCATACGGGTGATCAACGGCTTCTGGCTCCAGCCCGGCGGCGGCCCGGGCGCCGGCGGATGTGTCGACTACGTCACGGACACGGCCTACAAGAACAACTCGCTCACCGAGTTCGCCAAGTGGGTGGACACCTACAAGAGCCACCCGGCGACCCTCATGTGGAACGTCGGCAACGAGTCCGTTCTCGGCCTGCAGAACTGCTACAGCGGGACCGAACTGGAGGCGCAGCGCAATGCCTACACCTCCTTCGTGAACGACGTCGCCAAGAAGATCCACACCATCGACCCGGACCACCCCGTCACCTCGACCGACGCGTGGACGGGCGCCTGGCCCTACTACAAGCGCAACGCCCCCGACCTCGACCTGTACTCGATGAACTCCTACGGCAACCTCTGCAAGGTGCGCCAGGACTGGGTCGACGGCGGTTACACCAAGCCCTACATCATCACCGAGACGGGACCGGCCGGTGAGTGGGAGGTCCCCGACGACGCCAACGGCGTCCCGGACGAGCCCACCGACGTACAGAAGGCCGATGGGTACACCAAGGCCTGGAACTGCGTCACCGGCCACCAGGGCGTCGCGCTGGGCGCGACCATGTTCCACTACGGCGTCGAGCACGACTTCGGGGGCGTCTGGTTCAACCTCGTGCCCGACGGCCTGAAGCGGCTGTCGTACTACGCGGTCAAGAAGGCCTACACGGGTTCCACGGCCGGCGACAACACCCCGCCCGTCATCAGCGGCATGGCCGTCACCCCGGCCTCCGCGGCCCCGGCCGGCCGGGAGTTCACGGTCCGCGCCGACATCCGGGACCCCGACGGAGACCGGATCACACCCAGGATCTTCCTGAGCGGGAACTACGCCAACGGCGACAAGCGCCTCGTCGAGGCTCAGTGGCGCTCCACCGGCGCCGACACGTTCGCCGTCACCGCCCCCGAGAAGCTCGGCGTCTGGAAGGTCTACGTCCAGGCCGAGGACGGGCACGGCAACGCCGGGATCGAGACCAAGTCGGTCAAGGTCGTCGCCCCGCCCGTCTCCGGCACCAACGTCGCCCTCAACAGGCCCACCACCGCCTCCTCCTTCCAAGCCCAGTACGGCGACTGCCCGTGCTCGCCCGCGCTGGCCACGGACGGCGACGCGAGCACCCGCTGGGCCAGCGACTGGAGCGACCCCCAGTGGATCCAGGTGGACCTCGGCGCGGCCAAGGCCATCCGCACACTGCAGCTCGTCTGGGACCCGGCCTACGCCAAGTCGTACGAGGTACAGGTCTCCGACGACGGCACCACCTGGCGCCCGGTCTACTCCACCACCACGGGCAACGGGGACATCGACACCGTCGACGTCTCCGCCACCGCCCGCCACGTCCGCCTGAAGCTGACCGCCCGCGGGACCGGATGGGGCTACTCCCTCCACGAGTTCGGCGTCTACAGCTGACTCGCACCACCCCATGACGGTGGCGGGGCCGCTGCCGGCCCCGCCACCCCGGCAGGACGAACATCCCGAACCCCCCTCACCCCCACGGGCAGGAGATCACCATGAGACCGAGTCCGAAACGCCTCCCCGCACTTCTCCTCGGCACCGCCCTCATCGCCGGCGTCCTGGGCTTCGGCACCATCGCCAACAGCGCCGCTCCGTCCGCCGAGGCCGCGGAACACACCGGCCACACCATGGCCGTGTCCACCCAGGCGTCCGGGGACGACGCCGACGGCGACGGCTACATCCCCGCCGTTCCCCAGGTGACCGGCGTGACGCCCTCCAGCGCCACACCGCCCGCGCGCTACTTCCACGAGTTCCAGGCCAACTGCTCCGTCACGCACACGGCCCCGGACGACCCGATCGTCTTCCCCGGGCAGCCGGGCCGCTCCCACGACCACACCTTCATGGGCAACACGTCCACGAACGCGGCCAGCACCACCGGCTCCCTCTACGGGGGCGCCACCACCTGCAAGGCGCCGGCGGACGCCTCCGCGTACTGGATGCCCTCCCTGTACAAGGGGGAACAGAAGATCCTGCCGGTGGGCCCGCAGGTCATCTACTACAAGGCCGGCGTGACCGACTACACCAGCGTGCGCCCCTTCCCCAAGGGGCTGCGGTTCGTCGTCGGCGACCCCATGCAGACCGCCCAGGAGTTCCGCGCGCACAAGGGCTTCGTCGAGGGCTGGGAATGCGGTGACAGCTTCTTCAACACCGACATTCCGGCAAGCTGTCCGAGCCGGCCCGACGTACAGCTCAACCTGCGCATGCAGGCGCCCAGTTGCTGGGACGGCCTGCACCTGGACACGCCCGACCACAAGAGTCACATGGCGTACCCGGTCGTCAAGCCCGGCACCAACGACAACATGTGCCCGGCTTCCCACCCGGTCGCCCTGCCCATGATCGAGTTCAAGATGGCGTGGCCGGTCAACGGCGACATGAGCCAGGTCCGCCTGGCCAGCGGGCGCGGCTACTCCTTCCACTACGACTTCTTCAACGCGTGGGAGGAGCGCACGCTGAAGGCGATGGTCGACCACTGCATCGTGGGTGGCCTTCAGTGCGACCCGCGCGGTTACGACCAGAACAACCCGGACCGCGGCGCGGTCCTGAACGCGGAGTACCGACTGCCCTGACCCGCCCCGCCCTCGAGGCGGCGCCCGGCCGGCTCCCGTACGCGGGGGTGGCCGGGCGCCGTGTGTCCGGCCTACCCCGCGCCGCGCCCGCGGGCGGGGGAGTGGCCGGACCGGCGCCGGTGGCGCGAGCCGCGGAGCTCCGCCTCGCGTTCCTCACCACCGGCGGGCGCGCCGAGGAACGGCCGCGAGCCGGCACTAGTGCGCGGCCCGTTCCCGCAGTGCCGTCGCCCAGGCGGGCGCGGGCTCTTCGGCCTCCACCGGCTCCCGGCGTCCGCCGTGGGCGAAGAACTCGGCGAGGGGCAGGATCGCCGCGCCGACCGTGACGGCGTCCGGTCCGAGGGTGCCGAGTTCGATGTGCACACGCGAGGCCGGGTAGGTGAGGGCGTACGCGGCGGCGTGCGTCCGCACGGTGCTGAGGAACCGGTCGCCGAGCTGGAGGCCGGCCCATCCTCCGACGAGGATCCGCTCGGGCTGGAAGAGATTGATCAGGTCGGCGAAGCCCGCGCCCAGGTACTCGGCGGTTTCCTCCAGTACGGCCAGGGCGGTGGCGTCCGGCTCCGGGCCCGCGCCGCCGTCCAGGCCCGCGACGGGATAGGCGGCCGCGAGCATCGCGGTGAGAGCCGTCTCCTCGCCGGCTTCGAGGGGTGGCCGGCCACCCGCCTCCGCCCAGCGCTGCAGGAGCGCCTCGGCTCCCGCGTACGCCTCCAGGCAGCCCTGGGAACCACAGCGGCAGCGACGCCCCCGGACCCGTACCGTCAGGTGACCCCACTCGACGGCCCGCCCGGGACGCAGGTCGTCATCGACGACGCACGCGCCGACGCCGGAGCCGAAGAGCACCACGACCGCGTTGCTCGCCCCCCGGCCGGCACCGAACCACATCTCGGCCTGACCGAGGGTCTTGGCCCCGTTGTCGATGTAGTACGGCACGGTCCGGGGCAGCGGCACGGAGTCACGCAGCAGCCGCTCCAGCGGCACCGCGTCCCAGCCGATCGTCTGCCCGTGGACCACCGCGCCGCCTTCTGGTGTCCGTTCCACGATGCCGGGCACGCCCACGCCCACGCCGAGCAACCGCTGCGTGTCGACGCGGGCCTCGCGGACGACCTGCTCGATGCCGTCGCGTATGTGGGCGACGACGACGGCGACGTCGTAGCGGTCCACCCTGCGCGGGCCGGCGGTGCTGAGCGGTTTCTCCACGCGGGCCAGTTCGGTGAGGGCCAGGTCGAAGAGTTCGACCCGCACGCGCGTCTCCCCCACGTCGACACCGATCATGTAGGCGCTGTCCGGGCTGATGCGCAGGAGCGTGCGGGGGCGGCCGCCCGCGGAGTCGACGCTGCCGGCCTCCTCCACCAGTCCCTCGGCGACGAGTTCCGCCACCACGTTGCTGACCGATCCCGAACTCAGGCCGATGGCAGGGCCGAGCGAGAAGCGGCTCAGGGGCCCGTCGAAATACAACCGTTGCAACACCGCGGTGCGGTTCTCCCGCCGCAGGTCACGCACTGTACGGCCGCCGCGCACCTTCACCGTGCACCTCTTCCCTTTGGTCCTCCCCGCAACATACCGGGGCGATCCCCTTGACGCGAACTTCTCCCAGGGTTTAAATCACACCATAAATTAAGTCGAGAGGCATCTAGCGGCTGAAGTGTCTTCGCCCCCTCTCGCCCCCGACACCCCCGGAAAGGGCCTCCAGGAGCCATGCGTAAAACCAGAGCCGCGGCCGTCGGCGCCGTCACCCTCTCCCTCGTTCTCGCGGCGACCGCCTGCGGTGGAGGCGGCGCCAGTGGCTCCGGCTCGAACGAGCAGCCCAAGACGCTCACTTACTGGGCCTCCAACCAGGGCGCCAACATCGAGGTGGACAAGAAGGTCCTCCAGCCCGAGCTCGACAAGTTCGAGAAGCGGACCGGCATCAAGGTGAAGCTGGAGGTCGTGCCGTGGGCGGACCTCCTGAACCGCATCCTGACCGCGACGACGTCCGGCCAGGGCCCCGACGTCCTCAACATCGGCAACACCTGGAGCGCCTCACTGCAGGCCGGCGGGGCCCTGCTCCCGTGGGACGCGAAGAACTTCGAGAAGATCGGCGGCAAGGACCGCTTCGTGGAATCGGCGCTCGGCTCCACCGGCGTCCCGTCACAGGACCCGGCCGCCGTCCCCCTGTACTCCATGGCCTACGCGCTCTACTACAACAAGAAGCTGTTCGCCGAAGCGGGCATAGCGAAGCCCCCGGCCACCTGGGACGAGCTGGTCGCCACCGGCAAGAAGCTCACGAAGGGCGGCAAGTCCGCCATCGGCGTCGAGGGCTCCAACCTCTCCAACAACATCCACCAGGTCTTCGTCCTCGGCAAGCAGCACGGCGCGGACTTCTTCACCCCCGACGGCAAGGCCGACTTCACCTCCGACGGCGCCGTCGCCGCCGTCAAGCAGTACGTCGACCTGATGGCCACCCAGAAGATCGTCGCCCCGGGCAACGCCGAGTACGCGCAGAACCAGTCCCTGAGCGACTTCGCCAAGGACAAGACCGCGATGGTCCTGTGGCAGACCGCTGCGGCCACGTTCAAGGCGCAGGGCATGAGCGAGGACGAGTGGGGCGTCGCTCCGGCGCCGGTCCAGTCCGGCGCCCCCGGTGCCGGCAAGGCCACGAACTCCATGGTGGCCGGCATCAACATGGCCGTCTTCAGGAACACGAAGAACATCGACGGGGCCATGAAGTTCGTGAAGTTCATGACCGGTGACGAGGAGCAGAAGACCCTCAACACGGCTTACGGATCCATTCCGCCGGTCAAGTCCGCGCAGCAGGACCCCGCGTTCAGCGCCCCCGCGCTGGCCGTCCTGCGCGACACGCTCGCCACCAGCGCCTCGGCGCTGCCGCAGGTCCCCGAGGAGTCGCAGTTCGAGACCGTCGTCGGCACCGCCGTGAAGGAGCTGTTCGCCGAAGCGGCCGCCGGCCGGCCGGTGACCACCGGCCTGGTCAAGAGCAAGCTCGAGAAGGCCCAGCAGCAGATGCCCAAGAAGTGAGTGCGGACACCCTCATGACCACCACCGCCATCGACAAGCCCGGCGGGCGGACCACACAGCGCCACGACCCCGGGGCGGCGCGCGGTCCGCGCCGCCCCGGGCGGCTGCGAGCCGTCGGCCTGCCGTACCTGCTGCTGCTTCCCGCCCTGGTCCTGGAGCTCCTCGTCCACCTGATCCCGATGATCATCGGGATCACCATCAGCTTCAAGGAGCTCACCCAGTTCTACATCCGCGACTGGAGCACCGCCCCCTGGGCGGGGCTGGACAACTACACGCTCTCCGTGGACTTCGACGCCCCCGCGGGCGAGGCGTTGCTGAAGTCCTTCGTCACGACGTGTGCGTTCACCCTGCTGTCCGTCGGGCTGTGCTGGCTGATCGGCACCGCGGCTGCGATCTTCATGCAGGAGACGTTCCGCGGCCGCGGCTTCCTGCGCACCGTCTTCCTCATCCCGTACGCACTGCCGGTCTACGCCGCCGTCATCACCTGGGCGTTCATGTTCCAGCGGGACAACGGGCTCGTCAACCACGTCCTGCACGACCAGCTCGGCATCGGTGACAGCCCCGCCTTCTGGCTGATCGGCGACAACGCCTTCGTGACGCTGCTCGTCGTCTCCGTCTGGAAGGGGTGGCCCTTCGCCTTCCTCATCATGATGGCCGGACTGCAGAACATCCCACGGGAGATCTACGAAGCCGCCGCCCTCGACGGCGCCGGCGTGTGGCAGCAGATCCGCCGCATCACCCTGCCGTCCCTGCGCCCGGTCAACCAGGTCCTGGTCCTGGTGCTGTTCCTGTGGACCTTCAACGACTTCAACACGCCGTTCGTCCTGTTCGGGAAGGCGGCGCCGCAGTCGGCCGACCTCATCTCCCTGCACATCTACCAGTCCTCGTTCCAGACCTGGAACTTCGGCACGGGTTCGGCGATGTCGGTCCTGCTGCTCCTGTTCCTGCTCGTCGTCACGGGCGGCTACCTGCTGATGACGTCCCGGGGAAAGAAGGCCACAGATGCCTAGACACGTTCAGCCGGCACCCCGCTCGCCCATGGCCGCGCCCCGGTCCTTCCTGTGGAGCCGGGCGGTCTTCCTCACGCTCCTGACCACGTTCGTGCTCCTGCCCGTGTACGTGATGGTCTCCAGCTCGCTCAAACCGCTGGAGGACGTGTCGGGGAAGTTCCGCTGGCTCCCGTCGTCCCTGACCCTCACGCCGTACGCGGACATCTGGCGTACGGTCCCGCTCGCCGACTACTTCGTGAACTCGCTGGTCGTGGCGGGCGCGGCGACCGTGTGCTCCGTCGTCGTCGCCGTGTTCGCCGCCTATGCCGTCAGCCGCTACTCCTTCCGCGGCAAACGGGTCTTCACCGTGACGGTCCTGTCGACGCAGATGTTCCCCGGCATCCTCTTCCTGCTGCCGTTGTTCCTGATCTACGTCAACATCGGCAACGCCACGGGGATCGCCCTCTTCGGCTCACGGGCGGGCCTGATCCTCACCTACATGACGTTCTCCCTGCCGTTCTCGATCTGGATGCTGATCGGCTACTTCGACTCGGTGCCGCGCGATCTGGACGAGGCGGCCAAGGTGGACGGCTGCGGGCCGCTCGGAGCGCTCTTCCGGGTCATCGTGCCGGCCGCCATCCCCGGCATCGTCGCCGTCGGGGTCTACGCGTTCATGACCGCGTGGGGCGAGGTCCTCTTCGCCTCCGTGATGACCAACGACACCACCCGCACCCTCGCCGTCGGCCTCCAGGGCTACGCCACCCAGAACGACGTGTACTGGAACCAGGTCATGGCCGCCTCACTCGTGGTGAGCGTGCCCGTCGTCGCGGGCTTCCTGCTCCTCCAGCGCTACCTGGTCACCGGGCTGACCGCGGGCGCGGTCAAGTAGCAGCCGCCCTCCCCGCGTCTCATCGATTCTCCGAGAGGTTTCCATGTCCGAACCGCTAGACCTCGCCGCCTTTCCCCCTGACTTCACCTGGGGGACCGCCACGTCCGCCTACCAGATCGAGGGCGCCGTCGCCCAGGACGGCCGAGGCCCGAGCATCTGGGACACCTTCTCCCACACCCCCGGCAAAATCGACAACGACGACCACGGCGACGAAGCCTGCGACCACTACAACCGCTGGCCCGAGGACATCGCCCTCATGCGCACCCTCGGCACCGACGGCTACCGCATGTCCCTTGCCTGGCCCAGGATCACGCCGCGGGGGGACGGGGAGGTGAACGCCGCGGGCCTGGACTTCTACGACCGCCTCGTCGACGCCCTCCTCGACGCGGGCATCACGCCCTCCGTCACCCTCTACCACTGGGACCTTCCCCAGGCCCTGCAGGACACCGGCGGCTGGACCGAGCGCGACACCGCCGAGCGCCTGGCCGCCTACGCCTCCGTCGTCGCCGGACGGCTCGGCGACCGCGTCACCCGGTGGGCCACCCTGAACGAGCCGCTCTGCTCCGGGTGGATCGGTCACCTGGAGGGCCGCATGGCCCCGGGTCTCACCGACCTGACCGCCGCGGTCCGCGCCTCCTACCACCTCCTGCTCGGCCATGGACTGGCCACGCAGGCGCTGCGCGCGGCGGCCCCCGGCGCGGAGATCGGCCTGGTCACCAACCACTCCACCGTCGAGGCCGCGACCACCCGCCCCGAGGACGTCGCGGCGGCTGCCCGCATGGACGGCCACACCAATTGCTGGTGGCTCGACCCGGTCTACGGCCGCGGCTTCCCCGCCGACATGCGCGAGCTCTACGGCGTGGAACTGCCCGAACGCCCCGGCGACCTGGAGACGATCGCGGCCCCCCTCGACTGGCACGGACTCAACTACTACTTCCCGGTCACCGTCACCGACGACCCGGCCGGCCCCGTCCCGCACGCCACCGAGGTCCGCCTCCCCGACGTGCCCCGCACCGGCATGGACTGGCAGATCGACGCGGGCGGTCTGGAGGCCCTGCTGCTGCGCCTGACCGAGGACTACGGCGCGCAAAAGCTGTACGTCACCGAGAACGGCTCGGCGTTCCCCGACACCGCCGGCCCCGACGGGGGGATCGACGACCCGGACCGCACCCGCTACCTGGAACAACACCTCGCGGCCTGCGCCCGTGCCGTCCGCAAGGGGGTTCCGCTCGCCGGGTACTACGCCTGGTCCCTCCTCGACAACTTCGAGTGGGCGTACGGCTACGACAAGCGGTTCGGCCTCGTCCACGTCGACTACGCGACGCAGACGCGCACGGTCAAGACGAGCGGCTACCGATACGCGGAGATCATCCGCCGCCACCGGGCCGGGACGCGCTGACGCCGACGCGCTCCGCCCCTGGACGATTCCGTGGCACGCGGGCCAGGGCGCGGAGCGCGGGCGGCGCCACGGAAGGGATATCGGCTCACTGCCGGCGACCGGGCGGCCGGCCTGCGGACTCGGTAGCGTGGAAGGGGCGAAGAACCCGGACGGTCGGGGACCGAGGCACCTGCTTCGCGGCTGCCTCCTCCCAGAGGGGTGGAGTCTCATGTGCCGATGGCTCGCCTACGCGGGCACGAGCGTCGTACTCAGCGAGCTCCTCTACAAGCCGAAGCACTCGATCATCGACCAGAGCCTGCACTCGCACATGGGCGTCGAGACGACCAACGGCGACGGCTTCGGCGTCGGCTGGTACGGCTCCGACGGGGATACGCCCGCGATCATCCGCGACACCGGTCCCGCCTGGAACAACCGGAATCTGCGGGAGATCGCGGCCCACGTACGCTCCCCCCTGTTCTTCGCGCACGTCCGGGCCTCCACCGGGACGGCAGTGCAGCAGACCAACTGCCACCCGTTCCGGCACGGCCGGTGGATGTGGATGCACAACGGGGCAGTGGCGGAGTTCCAGCGTCTGCGGCGGGATCTCTCCCTGGCCGTCGACCCGGCCCTGTACGCGTCCCTGGAGGGGTCGACGGACTCCGAGGTGATGTTCTACCTGGCCATCACCTTCGGCCTCGACCAGGACGTTCCGGGGGCCGTGGCGAAGATGGCCGGACTGGTGGAGCGGCTGGGCCGCGAGGAGGGCGTGGAGCTGCCGCTGCAGATGACCATAGCGGTGGCCGACGGCGAACGGATGTGGACTTTCCGCTACTCCAGCGGACACGCGTCGAGATCGCTGTTCTGCAGCAACCGTGTCGACACGATACGGGCGCTGCACCCCGATCTGGATTTCATGAGGGGAGTCTCCGACGAGACCCGCCTGGTGGTGTCGGAGCCCCTGGGGGACCTGCCCGGTGTGTGGAACGAGGTACCGGAGAGCAGTTACGCCGTCGTCCAGCCCGGCCACTACGACTTCCTCCCCTTCGCGCCCGAGCCGGTGTGAACCACCCGGGGCGCGCGTCCACGTGACGATCCGGGGGGACAGGCCCGCGCCCGCCCCCCGGATCGCCCGGCACCCCGACCGGACCTCCCGCAGCTGCTTCAGGCGGCGATCGCCTCGTCGATCTCGCGGACGAAGGCGTCCAGGTCACCGGGGTTGCGCGAGGTGATGAGCCTCCAGCCGCCCGCGTCGTCGGTGACGACGGGCTCGTCGGTCCAGTCGCCGCCCGCGTTGCGGATGTCGGTCCGCAACGAGGCGTACGACGTGAGCCGCTTGCCGGCGACCACTCCCGCCTCCACCAGGGCCCAGGGGCCGTGGCAGATCGCCGCGACCGGGCGGCCGGAATCCGTGAAGGCACGCACGATGCGGGTGGCCGGCTCCTGCTGGCGGAGCGTGTCGGCGTTCAACGTGCCGCCCGGTACGAGAAGCAGGTCGTATCCCGTCGGATCGACGTCGCTCAGCGTGAGGTCGGGACGCAGTGACTTGCCGGGGTCCTTGTCCCCGACGAGCGTCTGGATCTCGTCCGTCGACACCGCGGCGACATCGACCTGCGCCCCCCAACCGTGCAGATGATCGACGGGAACGATGAGTTCGTCCTGTTCGACGCCGTAGTTGGTGACGATGGCCAGTACCTTGCGCCTGCTCACGTCGTTGTCAGTCATGAGCTTCCGCCCTTCCCTGTTCTTGCCGCGTCCGGGTCTTCTCCACGGCAGCAGCCCTTGCGGGGCCCCACACCCGGGGTGGGGCCGAAGCCGTCCTCACTGACGGCACAGGCAGAACGGGTGTCCGGCCGGATCCGCGAAGACGCGGAAGCCGCGCTCCCCGTCCCGGTCGTCCACGTCCAGCGGCGTCGCACCGAGCGCCAGGACCTCCCGGTGTGCCTGCTCCATGTCCGTCACCTCGAAATCGAGGTGCTCCTGCTGGGAGTTCCGGTCTCCGCGGGGCCACTCCGGCGGCTGGTGGTCCGGAGCCCGCTGGAAGGCGATCCGAGCTCCCCCGGGCGCGTACAGGTCGTACCAGTTGTCCGCATAGCGCTTGACCTCGCCACCCAGGACCCCCTGGTAGAAGCGGGCGAGCGCCTCGGGGTCGGGGCAGTCCAGGGCGACGAGGCAGTAGGTAGCGACAGCCATGTTCTCCTCGATTCGTATCCGCCGTTCATGCCCCGGGTTCCACATATACGTCCGTCGAAACGCCGGACCGTCCAGGGGCCCCCGTCGGATGCCCCGGTGGGGGGCCGGGCCATCCCCGTGCATAGTGGAAACGAGGGAGAAGCCGGCTCGGAGGGACCGCGGCGGGGGGCCCGGCGCCACGGTGTCGACCGAGGACGGGGGCCTGTCCGTGAGCGGCGAAGCAGGCCACGGAGAAGACGGCATCACCGTCCGCCCACCGGGTACCCGGTGTCCGCGCGCCACACCACCGAGGAGGCGAGAGCCCTGTGACCGACCATCGCCACGAAGACCCTGGGCACACCGGCGGGGCCGCGCCTCCTCCGGTGTCTTCGAGACCGGACGTCGCTGCCGCCGCCGAGGAGCGAAGGGGCGCGCCCACGGCCCCATGACAGGGGGAGGCCATCGGGGAGAACGTCCCCGATGCGGACGAGGTATCGCCCGGGCTGCCACGGTGCGGCGGATCGCGGGCGCGACCGGAACGAGGAAGTGAGCGACATGGTTCAGATCGGTTTCACCATGATGACCGAGCAGGCCGGCCCGACCGCTCTCGTCGACCAGGTGGTGGGCGCGGAGCGTGCGGGATTCGACTTCTCCGTCACCTCCGACCACTACTTCCCCTGGCTGGAGTCGCAGGGACACGCGCCGTACGCCTGGAGTGTCCTGGGCGCCGCGGCCCAGGCGACGGACCGCATCCCGCTGATGACGTACGTGACGTGCCCGACCACCCGCTACCACCCGGTCGTCGTGGCCCAGAAGGCCGCCACGATGCAACTGCTGTCGCGGGGGCGCTTCCGTCTCGGGCTCGGATCCGGCGAGAACCTCAACGAGCACGTGGTGGGCGGCGGCTGGCCCGCGGCGCATGTCCGGCTGGAGATGCTGGAGGAGGCCGTCGAGATCATCCGGGCGCTGTTCTCCGGCGAGAGCGTCAATCACCACGGCGCTCATTTCGACGTCGAGAACGCGCGGTTGTGGGACCTGCCCGAGGTGCCCGTCCCGATCGGCCTGGCCGCGTCCGGCGACGTCTCCTGCAAGCTCGCCGGACAGCTCGCCGACCTGCTGATCGCCACGGAACCAGAAGCCGGCCTGATCACCGCCTTCGACCGTCACGGCGGCGGCGGGAAACCGAAGGTCGGCCAGCTGCCCATCTGCTACGACACCGACCGCAAGGCGGCGATCACGCGGGCCCACGACCAGTTCCGGTGGTTCGCGGGAGGCTGGAAGGTCAATGCGGAGCTGCCGGGACCGGCGGGCTTCGCCTCCGCCACGCAGTTCGTCCGGCCGCAGGACGTCGCCGACTCCATTCCTTGCGGGGACGACGTGGGGGCCGTCGTCGAGGCCGTACGGGCCTACACGGAGGCCGGATTCACCGAGGTCGCCCTCGTCCAGATCGGCGGCGACCACCAGGAGCCGTATCTGGAGTGGGCGCAGCGGGAGCTCCTGCCGGCGCTGCGCGAACTGTGACGGCCCCGTGTCGCGGCCGCGCCCGGTCCGGGGGAGGGGCGTGCGCGCGGGGCAGGGCGGGAAAATGATGACGTCTCCGCCACGCCTCCGGCTCGGATGGCAACTAGCATGAATGTGTGCGGCAGAGCCGAACGGAGGGCGTCATGATCGTTATAGGCGTCATTTTGCTCGTCATCGGATTCGTCACGAGCATTTCGATCCTGTGGACCATCGGGATCGTCCTGCTCGTCATCGGGGCCATTCTCTGGATTCTCGGAGCCGCAGGTCACGCCGTTGGCGGCCGTCGGCACTACTGGTAGTCGCAGCGCGAGGACGCAGCCCCCACCCGGGAGGAGGAGAGGTACGAGAAACCCGCGAAGAAATACGAGACACCCCCTTCACGGCTGCGGGCGTTTCCATTCGAACAGCAGAATGGTCGCGTCGTCGCGGAGCCCTGTGCTTTCCGATTCCAGGAGGGAATGGATGAGCCGGCGCAGTGTCTCCGGTGCCAGTTCTCCGCTGGCGGCGGCGCGCACGACGTAATCGACGAAACGCTCGAGACCGAATTCGGTCCCGTTGCGCATGCGGGATTCCGTGGTGCCGTCCGTGTACATCAGCACACGGTCCCCCGGCTCCAGGGCGATCTGGTGCACCTCGCGGGGGTCGGAAGTGAAGGCGGACGGGAAGCCGAGGGGCGGGTCCGCCTCCTTCTCCAGCGCCCGGGGTACCAAGGCCTGTGCCCGGATGAGCAGGGGGGCCGGATGGCCGCAGTTGATCCAGCGCAGGACGCCGGAAGCCAGGTCCAGTTGCGCCAGGACGCCGGTGCAGAACTGCTCGGGCAGCCACCGGGTCAGGGCCGCGTCGACGCTCTCGGCGAGATGGGGGAGATCCGCCCCCGTGCGGCGCGCGTTGCGGCAGGCGGCCAGGGTGACCGAGGTGGCGAGGCCGGACGCCAGGTCGTGCCCCATGGAGTCGAGGATCGACGCGTGCAGAGTCGTAGGGGTCAGGGCGTGGTCGAATCCGTCTCCGGCGATCTCGTAGGCCGGTTCGAGAACAGCCGTCGACACGACGTGCGCCGTACCGATCGTGCGGGGAGGCAGGAAGGCCCGGAGCAGCTCGGCGGGCAACTGCATCGTGTCCGTGCGGGTCCGGCGTACGAAGGATTCCTTGTAGGCCCGCTTCGAGGTGATCATCATCGCCAGCAGGGAGGCGAGGGCCCGGGCGCGGCGCAGCAGCACGGCGTCCAGGGTCGGGGCCAGCACAGCGACCACACCCAGGCGTTCCGCCCCGTCCAGCAGAGGCAGCCACGCCGTCAGGCAGCTCACGTCCTCTTCCTCCACCCGCAGCGACTGGGTGCGATAGGCCCAGCCGGCGAGCGAGGCGTCGATGTCGAGGGGCTGGCCGTGCCCGGTCAGGGGCAGCAGCAGGCGTTGCTGGATGTCGGCCAGGTAGACCACCGACTGTTTCAGTCCGAGGGCCTTGGAGCAGCGCTCCACCGCCGTGGTCATGTCGAGGGTCGCGTTGTCGGGGTCGGCGAGGAAGTCACCCAACAGGCCGTCGCCGGTCGTCCACGCCGTCATCCCGCCGCCCTCTCGTCTCCTCGTCCGCCTGTCCCAGTGAGCAGTCTCGCCCCGGCGCCCGCCTGACGCGCGGCGGGCGGGGCCGCCCTCCGCCGGGCGGGGGGCCCGCCTGCTCGGTAGCGTGGAGCGGGCCGGGGCGGCCGAGCGGTGGGCCTGGCAGACCTGTGATCGCGGACTCACGGTCCTGCGCACAGGCCGGCGGGGGCGTGGCGCGATCACTCCCGGGTACGGGACAGCCGTGAAGGAACAGGGCCCTGCGGAACGGGCAGGGCGGCGCTCCTCACGGACTACCGAGGAGGGAACTCATGAGCGGTGCGAAGGACGGCCCCAGGCTTCCGCGGAGCCGGGGCGAGCTCTCCGCGGGTGTCCTCGCCCATCTGCGCGGAGACGGGCCTCTGCCTCCCGTGCGGGCGGCGGCCGCCGCCGATCCTTACGGAGATGACCTCCACCTGGCGTTGTACACCTGCTACGAGCTGCACTACCGCGGTTTCGCGGGTGTGGATCCGGCGAGCGAGTGGGACCCGGCGCTGCTGGAGGTCCGTGCGGCTCTGGAGCGGCGCTTCGAGTCGGCGCTGAGGGACGACGTAGCGCACACGGCGGGCCTGGACGACGTGCTGGACGGCCTCCTGGTGGAACCGGTCCAGGGGACGGGAGTGTCGTACTTCCTCCAGGAGCGGGGCGATCTGAGCGCGCTCCGGTCCTACGGGGTGCAGCGATCGCTGTACCACCTCAAGGAAGCAGATCCGCACGCCTGGGTGCTGCCCCGTCTCAGCGGCCGCGCCAAGGCCGGCATGGCGGCGGTCGAGTACGACGAGTTCGGTGCCGGACGGCACGATCAGGTGCATGCCCAGCTGTTCGCCGATCTCATGACCGACCTGGGGCTGGAGACGGCGTACGGCCACTACCTGGACGACGGGCACGCCGAGATGCTGGCGCTGGTCAACCTGATGTCGCTCTTCGGTCTGCACCGCCGCCTGCGCGGCGCTCTGGTCGGGCACTTCGCCGCCGTGGAGATCACCTCGTCGCCGGCCTCACGGCGTCTGGCCGAGGCGATGAAGCGCGCCGGGGCGGGGCCCGCGGCCGAGTACTTCTACACCGAACACGTGGAGGCCGACGCCGTGCACGAGCAGGTGGTGCGCCACGACGTCATCCGGGGCCTGCTGGACGACGAGCCGGACCTGGAGGCGGACGTGGTGTTCGGCATCAACACGACCGGGTTCCTGGAGGACCGCCTCGGGGAACGGATGATGGCGGACTGGCGGAGCTGACCCGGCGGCCCGGCCCGGGCAGGCGGGGCGCCCCCTGCCCGGGCCAGGCGGCCGGCCGCCGTGCGGGCGTCCGCGTGATGCCCACGCAGGCGGGCAGGCGCCCGGCACCCCTTCAGCCCTCCCCGTCCTCCACGCAGACCCGGACGGTCTTCAGCTCGGGGTCCGCCGGATCGGGCAGATTCATTCCCGCGGCGAGGCCCGACGTGAGGTAGCGCAGCACGGGCTCCGTCAACCGCTCACCGGGCAGCACCGCCGGGATGCCCGGGGGATAGGGGGTCATCATCTCCGCGGAGATGCGCCCGACCGCCTCCTCGACGGGAATGTCCTCCGTGGCCGCGAAGTACGCGTCGCGCGGCAGACGTACCTGCGCCATGCGCAGTTCCGACGGCTCGGGGATCGCGACCTCGGGGCCCCGGGGGAGCGAGGGGGCCCGGCGGGCGAGATCGCGCAGGGCCGTCAGCAGCCGCTCCGTCGTCTCGACATCGTCGGCGTGAGTGATCTGGGCGCTGATGCGGCGGTGGTCCATCAGGTGGGTGTCGACATGATGGTGTTCGCGCAGCCAGTCGGCCGCGCGGTATCCGGAGACACCGAGTTCGCGGATGTCGATGATGACGGGCAGGGGATCGAACTCGGACCCGGCCCCCGTCCCGCAGAAGTCGGCGTGGTCGTTGACGTGCATGCCGTCGATGTCCTCGATCTCCTGGCGCACCGTGGCCGCCAGGCTGAGCGCATGGGACATCAGTGCGTGGCCGTCCAGCATCATCTGCCGCCGCCAGCCGTCGATGCCCGCGTACAGCAGGACGGAGGGGCTCGTCGTGCCCAGCAGATCGGCGCGGGACGCCAGGGTGTCGTGGTCGATCAGGTCTCCCCGCAGGTGGAAGACGGAGCCCTGTTCCAGCCCGCTGCCCATCTTGTGGATGCTGGTGACGCAGACGTCGGCGCCGGCGTCCATGGCCCACGTCGGGAGGTCGGGGTGGAAGGGGAGGTGCGCCCCCCAGGCCTCGTCGACCACCAGGGGACGGGAGCGTTCGTGGCACACGTCGGCGATGGCCCGCAGGTCGGCGGACGTGCCGTACGGCGTGGGGCTGGTCACGAGCGCACCCTTGGCATCCGGGTGCTCCGCGAAGGCCTTCTCGTAGTCGTGAGCCGACGGCGGGTGGGCGAGATGGCGCTCCCTGTCCCACTGCGGTTCGATCCACACCGGCCTGACACCGGACAGGATGAGGCCCGAGATCACGGACTTGTGCGCGTCCCGTCCCACCAGGATCTTCTCCCCGTGTGCGGCGACGCTCAGCATGGCGGCCTTGACGGAGAGGGAACTGCCGCAGGTGGAGAAGAAGGTGAAGTCGGCGTGCACGGCGTCTGCCATCAGGTTCTCCGCGCGCTGCAGCACACGCGACTTCATCCTCCGGTCGTCGAGGCCGCCGCTGGCCAGCAGGTCTCCGAGGAACACGGCGTCCCCGAGCACGGCCCTGACTTCCGGCGCCGCACCCCGTGCCTGCTTGTGTCCCGGAGGCGAGAAGCCGAGCGAGTCCCCCTTCCGGTAGGCGGCCAGGGCATCGAGAACGGGTGCTTCCTCATGGTTCATCTGCATGCGTGACGCCTTCCCGGGACCGGCACCGGGCAATCAGCCGGGCCTCGCCGGCGTGCACAGGCCTTCCGGCCTGTCACGGGAGGGGCGTTCCGCCGGTCGCGTTGAGGATTTCGCCGGTGATGTAGCCGGCGTTCTCGGATGCCAGGAAGACGTAGGCCGGCGCCATTTCCGCAGGCTGCGCCGGACGCCCCAGGGGGCTCTGCTTCCCGAATTCCTTGGTGTCCGGCAGGGTGGCGGGGATCAGGGGGGTCCACACGGGACCGGGCGCCACGGCGTTCACCCGGATTCCACCGGCTGCCAGCATCTGCGCCAGGCCCTGCGTGAACGTGACGATGGCGCCCTTCGTCATGGCGTAGTCGAGCAGCGGCGGACTCGGTCGGTAGGCCTGTACGGACGTGGTGTTGATGATGGAACCTCCGGCCGGGATATGGGGGAGGGCCATCTTGCAGAGCCAGAACATCCCGTACAGGTTGGTGCGCACCACCCGGTCGAACTGCTCGGTCGAGATGGCCGCGATGCCGTCCGGCTGCGCCATCTGGTAACCGGCGTTGTTGACGAGGACGTCGATCCGCCCGAACTGCCTCACCGCGCCTTCGATCAGCGTGCGGCACTGCTTCTCGTCCCGGATGTCGCACGGCACGGCCACGGCCCGACGGCCTGCCTTCTCGATCAGCTCCGAGGTCGTCCGCGCCTCGCCCTCCTCCGCGTCGAGATGGGTGACCATGACGTCGGCTCCCTCGCGGGCGAAGGCGAGGGCGACCGCCCGTCCGATGCCGGAGTCGCCCCCGGTGACGACCGCCTTGCGGTCCGTGAGGAGCCCGTGGCCGCGGTAGGAGTCCTCGCCGTGGTCGGGCGGGGGGTCCATGGAACCGGTCCGGCCCGGGTGCTCCTGCTCCTGCTGCGGAAGATCCGGCTGAGGGTAACGCTCGGTGGGGTCCTGGGAACGCTCGCTCTCGGTCATGGTCCGACTTCTTCCTTGGATGGCCGGCTGAGGGTTCAGGGGGCGGCCGGATCAGCGGCCGGGCGACGGTTTGGAGGGTTCCCCCGGAGCGGAAGCCAAACGTTCCGCGGGCGTGGTGGCCTCGGCGGTACACGCCCCGGCGGTTATCCCCTGAAGGGGCGCGCCCCCTCAGGGAAAGGCCGGTGCCGGAGACTCCGGGACCCCATGGGCAAGGCGGGTCGCCGCCCTGGGTTCAACGGGACGTGGGCCGGTGGCCGCGCAGGCGGCGCGCCAGGAGCCGGCTGTCGGTCTCCACGATCTCCTGGGCGATCCGGCGCAGCTTCCGGTTCGTCCCCTGGGAGATGCCGCGCAGTACCTCGAAAGCCTGGTCCGCGTCGCAGTCCAGGGCACGCATCACCATGCCGGTGGCCCGGTCCACCAGGGCCCTCGTCGCGAGGGCCCCCCGCAGTTGGCCGACCTCGACCGTCAGGGTCGCGAGGTCATGATCACGTACGAGTCCGTCCAGAAACTCCTCGGCGAGCGCCCGTACGGGTGGTTCGGCCGAGGGAGGCAGCGAACCCGCCCGGTAGCCGCCCAGGCCGACCACCACCACCATGCCGTCCCCGCGGACGGGAAGAGCGCGAAAGGTACGCAAGCCCATTCCCAGCGCGTGGTACCGGAAGCGCGGCCACCGGGTTTCGGATACCAGGTCGCCGGACGAGACAGCGGTGGGAGAGGTCAGCGCGTCGATACCGGGGCCCTCGCCGGTGTCCTGCTCGAAGCTCGCCAGCGCGTCGATGTCAGGGTGGGTTCCGGCGGTCCTGGACCGGCCGTCGGTGAGGCGCAGGGACACGGTGGTCGCGCAGCACGCCGGTGCGCAGTCCCTCGCCCGCACACCCAGCTGGGTGATCCGCCGCGCCGTGGACGCGGATTCGGCGCTCAGGCCGGCCGCACGAGACACTTCCGAGCCCTGCTTCACGCGGCACGCCTTCCCTGGGGCGGGCATCAGGAGCCGAACCCGTCGGATCCGATACGTTCGCCTCATGAGCCAGTCGCAGGTCTCCGGCCGTGGATTCGAGGACTTCGCCCTCCGGGTGGAGGAGCTGAGAGCGGCTCACGCGGACCGGGGGTCCGATCCCGCCCTCCTGCTGGATGCCGCTCTGGTCGAACTGGAGCGTGCGGTGGAGTTCATGCGCCCCGCATACGGAGCGGCCCACGCGCCGGGGGACGACGTTCCTTCCGGTGCCCGGGCCGAGCAGCGTCTCTTCAAGGCTATCTTCGAAAACCTTCCGGTGCCCGTGGCGCTCGTGGACGGTGAGACGGTGGTCCGCCGGGTCAACACGGCCGCTGCCGATCTGACCGGTCTGACAGCGGGGTACGCGGCGGGCCGGCCGCTGAGTGCGTTCCTTCGCCCCGGCGACAGGCCCGTCCTGCGCAGCCAGAGTGCGGCGGTGGCCAGAGGCGAGGGAAGCCGCAGCCTCGCGGTGCGGCTCGTGCAACGCACCGGCAGCCTCGTGCGCGTCACTCTCAGTGAGGCGCGTCTGCCCGGCGAGAGTGAGCCGGCCGTCCTGGTGGTCCTCTGGCCGGCGTCCGACCGGTTGTGGTCCCCGCCCGGCCGGCCCGACCCGGCGGCACCGACGGAAAGCGTGTCCGTCGCCGCGCGTGACGCCGCGCTCACGGATCTGATGGACCGGACGAGCGGCGCACTGCTCAGGGCGGGAACACGGGGGCCGGCGGCCGCGCTCCGCGCCGCGACGGACGCGGTCCGCGAAGAACTGGCGGACTGGGCGGTCCTGGATCTTCTGCGGGACGGCGTGCTCACCCGCCTCGTCGTCAGCGGCCCCGAGCAGACCGACGACCCCGGGCTGGAGAAGGAGATCGCGCAACAGGACCCGGAGGGCTGCCCCGTGGTCGCCGAGGCCGTGGCCGCCGCGTCGGCCGTCCTGGACGGCTCGGCGCACGACCGGCGGCGCTTCGGGCTCGACGGCGGGGGAGCGCCGATGCTGGGACGCGCCGATGCCGGCTCCCTGCTGACCGTGGCGCTCACCCCCGCGGCGGGCGACCTGCCCGTACGCGGCGCGCTCACACTTCTGCGCACGGGAACGCGGCCGTCGTTCTCCCTGGCCGAGGCCGGGTGTGTGGAGAGGATCGCGGGGCACATGGCCATCGTGGCTGAACGGTGTGCCGAGCCGGTGTGAGTGCCGGTCACAGGTCGTGATGCGGCGTGCTCCGGGATACGGGACTCTTGAGACGTCCGCCAACCGGCTCGCGGACCGTCGAGCCGCGAAGGGCCGTTGCGAATGACCTGACTGGCACGGCCTCGGATGCAGGACGCGAAAGGGGCCGGTATGACGACGGAGACTGTGGACGCGGACGGTGCCGTACTGGTGATTCCTCCCGGTGTGTACGCACCTCAGTCCGACACCCGCCTCTTGTTGCGGGCACTTGACCGTGAGGCCGTCGGGCCCGGTACCGACGTCCTTGACGTCTGCACCGGCAGTGGGGTGCTGGCGGTGACGGCCGCGCGAAGAGGGGCGAGAGTGACAGCCGTGGACGTCTCGGCCCGGGCTGTGGCCACGGCCCGCCTCAACGCCCTGCTGAACCGTCGCCGTGTCAGGGTGCGCCGCCGGGACCTGGCGGCCGCGATGGCGGAGCGCGCGTACGACCTGGTGCTGTGCAACCCGCCCTACGTGCCCGCGCCGCAGGCCGGTGTGCCGGACCGGGGAGCCCGCCGGGCCTGGGACGCGGGCCTTGACGGCCGCGCGGTCCTGGACCGGGTCTGCGACCACGCGCCGAACGCGCTCAAGCCGGGGGGAGTGCTGCTGATGGTGCACTCCGGTCTCTGCGATCCGGACCTCACCGTCTCCCGTCTGGCACGGGCGGGGCTCGACGCCGCGGTCGCCACGAGGACGCGGGTGCCGCTCGGCCCCGTCCTCCTGTCGCGCCGCGCCTGGCTGAGCGAGAGCGCCCTCATGCATCCGTACGACGCCTCCGAGGAACTGGTGGTCATCCGTGCCCAACGAGCGTGAACCCCGCGAACCCGTCCGTGTCCTGCTCGACGAGAACGGGCCTCTGCTCGTGGAAGGGCCGGTCGAGGTGACGATGCCCGACGGAAGCACCGCGCTCTCCGACCGCTTCCTGGTGGCGGTCTGCGTCTGCCGGAGAACCCGGACACCACCCTGGTGCGACACCAGCCACCGGCGTCACAGCCGGGGCCGGACCGCGCCTTCGCCGAGCGAGCCCGCGTAAGACACTGAACCCACCGAGGAGGCAGAGGGAGCGATGGCGAGGACCGTCGGTGTCGAAGAAGAACTTTTGCTCGTCGATGCGCAGAGCGGCGAACCACAGGCGCTTTCCACAGCGGTGCTGGCCCTGGCGGAGCGCCGAGCCGAGGGAGAATCCGTATTCGAGTCCGAACTCCACGACCAGCAGCTGGAGTTCGGCACCGAACCCCGCGCGGTCATGTCCGAACTGGCGGACGAGATCCTGCGCTGGCGCGCCGAGGCGGCCGCGAGCGCAGCCGGCTTAGGGGCCGCCGTGGTGGCGCTGGCGACGTCACCCCTGCCCGTGAACCCTTCGATCGGCGACGGCGAACGCTATCGCTGGCTGGCCCAGCGGTTCGGACTCACCGCACGCGAACAACTGACATGCGGCTGCCACGTCCACGTCTCGGTCTCCTCCGACGAGGAGGGGGTGGCCGTGCTGGACCGCCTGCGGCCCTGGCTCCCGGTCCTGCTGGCGCTGACCTCGAATTCGCCCTTCTGGCAAGGAAGGGACACCTCCTACAGCAGTTACCGCAGCAGGGTATGGAACCGTTGGCCCTCGGCGGGCCCCGTGGAGGTCTTCGGCTCCGCCGAGAGGTACCACCGCCAGGTGGAGGCGCTCGTCGAGACGGGCGTCCTGCGCGACAAGGGCATGGTCTATTTCGACGCGCGGCTCTCGCACCGCTACCCCACCGTGGAGATCAGGGTGGCGGACGTGTGTCTGGACCCGGCGGACGCCGCGCTGCTCGCCACTCTCGTACGCGGGCTGGTCGAGACGGCGGCCCGCGCCTGGCGAGCCGGTGAGCCTCCGGACGCGCTGCCCGTGAGTCTTCTCCGGATGGCGGCCTGGCAGGCGGGCCGCTCAGGACTGGAGAGCCGTCTGCTGCATCCCCTGACCATGCGGCCCGAACCGGCACAGGACGTGCTGGACGCCCTGCTCGCGCACGTCCGGGAGGCATTGGAGGACAGCGGGGATCTCGCGTCGGTGGAGAGGGCGATGAAGGCCGTGGCGTCGCGCGGGCCGGGAGCCCGGGTCCAGCGCCGGCTGCTGGAGGAGACGGGCAGCCTGCGGGCCATGGTCGCCGAGTGCGTGGCGAGGACACGGGGATAGGCGCCGGTCCTGGCCCGGAACGGCCCGTCGTTCCCGGCGAGGGCACAGGCCGTGTGACCTCCGCCCTCGGTCACTCGGCACCGTCCGGGGAACTCATGGTCTCCTCCGTCTCACGGCGAGCGCAGCTCATGGCTCCGTACCGGTTCTCACGGTGAGCGCAGCTCATGGCTCCGCACCGTTCCGGGCCCAGGACCGGAACGGTACGGAACCCGCGGACGCTCCGTCAGGCCACGCCCTGCATGGCCTGACGCCGGATGTCCGCGCAGCACCGGCTGATCAGTCGCGACACGTGCATCTGAGAGATTCCGAGCGCCTCGGCGATGCTCTCCTGCGTCATGTCGCGGAAGAACCGCAGGTACAGGATGGTGCGCTCCCGCTCCGGCAGACGCCGCAGCGCCGGCTTCACCGCCTCGCGGTCGACCGCCACGTCCAGCGCGGCGTCACAGCACCCCAGGGTGTCGGCGAGGGAGTAGCCGCGGTCGCCTCCCGGGGCCTCCGCGTCCAGCGAGAACGTGCGGTAACTGTCCAGCGCCTCCAGCCCCGTGCGGACCTCTTCCAGGCTCAGGCCGGTGTCGGCCGCTATCTCCCCGTCGGTCGGGACGCGCCCTTCCGACCGCTGCGCGAGGTCGCGCCGGGCGACACGCACCCGGTTGCGCAGGTCCTGCACGCGCCGGGGGACGTGGATCCCCCACGTATGGTCCCTGAAGTGCCGTTTCAGCTCCCCCGTCACCGTGGGGACGGCGTACGTCTCGAACGCTTTGCCGCGCGACGGGTCGTAGCGGTCCACCGCCTTCACCAGACCCATCGCCGCCAC
Organism: Streptomyces sp. NPDC005803; assembly: GCF_040630435.1. Classification (NCBI taxonomy): domain Bacteria; kingdom Bacillati; phylum Actinomycetota; class Actinomycetes; order Kitasatosporales; family Streptomycetaceae; genus Streptomyces; species Streptomyces sp. NPDC005803. The sequence goes on from NZ_JBEXXO010000010.1 coordinate 174,555, forward strand.
CTGACGCAGATCCTCCAGCGACTCCCCGCGGTTGCGGTACTTGGCGGCCAGCCGGTGTGCCATCGGCAGCCAGGTGCAGACGGTCGCCTGACGCAGCTCGTCCTTCTCGGCCCCGTCGGGCAGGACCTGGAGCCGGCGAAAGGCGGCGTCGGGACAGTCGACCGGTCCCGGTGCTCGTTCGTGGGCGTCAGCCATACGCGTCACTCCCTCGGCGATGCTGGGTGCCGCTCTCACCCGGGGAAGTTGGGCAGGGCGCACCCGGAGCTCAGCTCCACGGGTGTGCCTCCTGTCCGAAACACGTACTAATCGTACCCGTTCAGGCCTTCCTGGGCGCAACGCGATGACCCTCCGGCCGGCCGTGCGGGGAGGTCCGGGCGGCACCGGGGCTGTCTTCCCAACCGTCAGTGCCTGTGCTGCCGCGTACGCGGGGAGCGTGACGGACGGGTACCCACCGGGCCTGAGTGAAACACGGACGTGATTGCGCGGGTCCTGATTGAAGGCGGCTCTCGTGGGAACCCGTGGTGCGAACGGGGCGATGCGGACCAACCATGACACGGCACATGCCGGGAGGGACGGCGGAGCGCAGGAGCGGTCGCTGACGCGGGCGGCGGACGACGCACCCGGGACCGCAATCGAAGTGAGGAGAGGGCGCATGCGTGCATTGACCTGGCAGGGACGGCGGGACGTCCGGGTGACGTCCGTGCCCGACCCGATCATCAAGGACCCGACGGACGTGATCATTCGGGTCACCTCGACCGGCATCTGCGGGTCCGATCTGCACCTGTACGAAGTGCTCGGCCCCTTCCTCGATCCCGGGGACATCCTCGGCCATGAGCCGATGGGAGTGGTCGAGGAAACGGGTGCCGAGGTGACCGCGCTGGCGCGCGGGGACCGGGTGGTGGTGCCGTTCAACGTCTCCTGCGGGGCCTGCTTCATGTGTGACCAGGGGCTTCACTCGCAGTGCGAGACCACACAGGTCACGGAGTACGGCAGCGGAGCCGCCCTGTTCGGGTACACCAAGCTCTACGGGCAGGTGCCGGGCGGGCAGGCCGAGTACCTGAGGGTGCCGTTCGGCAACACCCTGCCCGTCAAGGTCCCGCACGGCCCGGAGGACGACCGCTTCGTGTACCTCTCGGATGTCCTGCCGACCGCCTGGCAGGCCGTGGAGTACGCCGCCGTCCCCCCGGGCGGGAGCGTCACCGTACTGGGACTGGGCCCGATCGGCGACATGGCCGCACGCATCGCCCTGCACCGCGGTGCGGGCCTGGTCATCGGCGTGGACCTGGTGCCCGAACGGCTGGAACGGGCGGCCGCGCGCGGGGTCCGGACAGTGGATCTGGCGAAGAGCGGAAAGGATCTCGCCCAGACGATCCGGGACCTCACCGGCGGGCGTGGCACCGACGCGGTCATCGACGCCGTAGGCATGGAGGCCCATGGCGCACAGATCGGAAAGGCGGCTCAATGGGCCACCGGTCTGCTGCCCGACGCCGCCGCGCGCACGCTGATGGAACGTGCGGGCGTCGACCGCCTCACGGCGCTCCTGACCGCGATCGACGTGGTGCGCAGGGGCGGCACCATCTCCATCTCCGGCGTGTACGGCGGCGCCATGGACCCGCTGCCGCTGCTCACCATGTTCGACAAGCAGATCCAGCTGCGCATGGGCCAGGCCAACGTCAAACGCTGGGTTCCCGCCATCCTGCCGCTGCTCGATGACGACGACCCGCTCGGCGTGGACGGTTTCGCCACCCATCACCTTCCGCTGGACGACGGGCCGAAGGCGTACGAGACGTTCCAGAAGAAGGCGGACGGCATGGTGAAGACGCTGCTCAAGCCATGAGGCGGCGGCAACGGCCCGCCCCTTCCGCCGGCCCGCGACGAGGAGCGAACGATGAACGTGGCGAAACTGGCTTACAAACCTGTCGGGCTGCTGCTCGGATCGTTGAGCGGTGTGGTGGCGGGCGGGCTCTTCAGAGCCGTCTGGAAACGTGTCGGGAGGCACGGGGACGCCCCGGACGCCCCGGGCCGGCAGCGGCGCTGGAAGGAAGTGCTCATCGCGGCGGCGCTCCAGGCCGTCCTCTTCGCCGCGGTGAAGGCCGCGGCGGACCGGGCGGGCGCGAGGGTGGTCAGAAAGCTGACCGGGGCCTCGGCCGATTGATCCCTGTGCACCGGGGCCCCGGCCGGTTCGGTGCGGCCGGGGCCCCGGTGCCCCCGCCCGCTCACACGGCGCGCGGGGGCAGCGGCCGCAGGGCGGGTCCCTGGACCACCTCGCCGTCGATGCCGAACCGCGAACCGTGGCACGGGCACTCCCACGCGGTCTCCGCTTCGTTGAACGCGACCAGGCAGCCCAGGTGGGTGCAGCGCGCCGACAGGGCGTGGACGTTTCCGCCTTCGTCGCGGTAGACGGCACAGCGCCGCCCGTCGACGCGTACCACCGCTCCCGTGCCGGGGGTGATGTCGTCCACGGAGTCGACGTGGGTGCTCCTCAGCCGGTCACCGACGAAGTGCCGGGCCACCTCCGCCTGTTGCTTCAGCAGCTGCGTCCCCTCCCGGACGGTGGCCCGCAGCCGGCGCGGGTCGTAGAGGCTCGCCCAGTCGGGTGCCGTGCCGGTGAGCGCCGATGCCAGCAGCTGTCCGGCCATGGCGCCCCCGCTCATTCCCCAGCCCCCGAACCCGGTCGCCACATACACATGGCGCGCCCCGGGGTGGAAGGGCCCGACCAACGGGACGCCGTCGCTCACGTCGTTGTCCTGGGCAGCCCACCGGTAGGCCGTGTCGCCGACCGGGAAGTGCTCGTGCATCCACGCGTCCAGCCGGAGGAACCGTTCGCGGCTGTCGCCCGTCCCCGGCGTGAAGCTCTCACCGGTGACGATCAGCAGCCGCCGCTGCTCGTCGAGCGGCGCTGTGCGGACGGACCGTTTTCCCAGGTCGTCGGTGATGTACATGTGCTTCGGAGCCTGGGCCGCGGGCAGCGGAGCGGCGACGACGAGTTCGCGACGCGGTGACAGGCGTGCGAAGAGGAGCGCACGGTCGAAGACCGGGTAATGCGTGGCGACGACGACGTCCGCGGCCGTGACCGTCGTGCCGCGTTCCGTGCTCACCCGGCAGGGGCTGCCTTCGGTGAGGCCGGTCACCCGGGTCCGCTCATGAAGGGCGCCGCCGCGCGCGACGATCGCGTCCGCGAGGCCCAGCAGGTACCTGCGCGGATGGAACTGTGCCTGGTGTGTGACCCGTACGCCGGCGGCGACCGGGAACGGCAGGTCGGTCGCTGTCACGAAGCGGGCGTCCAGGCCTGCCTCCGAGGCGGCGTCGGCCTCGGCCTCGAACAGGGCGCGCCGGTGCGGATCGGTGGTGTAGGTCAGAGCCGAGGAGCGTTCGAAGTCGCAGTCGATGCCCAGTTCGTCCGCCACCGCCCCGACCCGGTCCACCGCCGCCTGCTGCGAGTGGGCGTACTGTCGCGCGCCCTCGGGCCCCCGCGTGCGGCGCAGCCGCTCGTAGACGAGGGAGTGGGCCGCGGTGAGTTTGGCCGTCGTGTACCCTGTCACCCCGGCGGCGATGCGATCCGCTTCCAGTACGGTCACGTGCCGTCCCGCCACGGTCAGTTCCCAGGCGATGCTCAGCCCGGCCATGCCGCCACCGATCACGACGACGTCCGCCGTCGTGTCGGCATCCAGCGGGGGCCGCGGGGCGGCGGGCACCGTGGCCATCCAGTAGGACTCGGCCACACCCGGCAGTTCAGATCGGATCGTCATGGATCACCTGTTCCCCCGACGGCCGGAAGGACTCGGGGAGGGGCGACATCTTCGCCCACGCGGCCCCGGCTCCCGGCCCGGGCGCGAGGTGGTGTGCCGGCTCACCCCTCCACCCCGGTGGCTCCATGGGATGCACCGACGGGTTTGGACTCCGGTGAGCCCCGCTGACGCAGGTAGACGGAGAGAATGACCATGGAGGCGACGGCCAGGAACTCCGACTGCCAGTTCTGCAGCGTGCGGCTCCAGAAGTCGGCGGACACCAGGTAGCCGCCCCAGCTGACGGGCGCTTCCAACTGGCGGAGCCGCTGCTCGTTGTACGAGGCGACACCCGCCACGGACTGGGCGAACCAGGACAGCAGGAAGAGGGCTCCCATGGTGATGCCGAGCGAACGGGAGAACGCCGCCCGCCGCCATCCCGTGGCCGCGGCCCACCGAGGCGAGTCGGGGCGTGCGTGGACGCCCATGCGCTGCTCCTCGTCGGACTCCGGCCCGGCCTCGTGCACCCCCTTGGACTCCGGCGAGCCGCGCTGGAGCAGCCAGACGGTGCCGAAGATGTAGAGGAAGAACTGCAGGTACTCCGACTGCCAGTTCTCCGTCACGTCGACCGCGAAGTCGGACGACGTCACATAGGTGCCGAAGGTGACGGGGTAGAGATCGTCCACGGCGAGCTGCTCGTTGAATTCGATGTGGCCCACGATCGCCTGGCCGGTCAACGCCAGAAGGAACGCCGCTCCGAAGGCGAGCGTCAGCGAATTGTCGCGCATGAAGACGCGCAAGGAGCCCTTCTCCCGTGTTCGGGTCCTTCGACGCGGTGCACCATCGGCCGGCGGCGTCACCGGTTCATCAGTCCCACGGTCAGGAAGTACGCGAGACCGACGAGAACGCCGGCCAGACACAGGACGAAGAGGGTTCTCACGCCGCTACGCCCCCTTGAGCACGCAGGTGTAGGGCTTGTCCGTGCGGGGTGTGCAGCCGGCCGCCACGACCTTCCATCCGCCGGGGAACAGGGACAGGAACAGGGTGTCGGACGCGAGGACGGCACGGGCCTGACGACCGTGGACGTTCACCGTCCGAGGACGTCCGCCTACGGGAAGGGGGATCTCACCGAGGGCCTTCGGGCACCCGGCCTGTTCGTCGGACTCCAACGCGGACCTGGTTCCCGGCGCCAGGGCGGCGCACACAGCCTCCGCGTCGTGGCCCTCCCACGCCCGCTCGAATGCGGCCGCCGCGCTCCGGGCAGCCGACGCCCTGTCGTCGCACGCGCAGAGAAGAACCACCGCCGGCAGCAGGGGAAGCAGCGTCCACGAACGCCGAAGGCGGGAGGCCGTCACTGTGTTCCTCGCACGTAGTCGGTAGTGCAGCATTCTCCCTCGCGGCCCCTGCCGTGACGTGCGACGCGCCGGACCGGGCCCTGCGCGCGGGCCTCGTCCCCGGGGGACTTGCGCGCGTGGTCCCGCGCGGGACAGCTCGCAGACACGGCGGGAGGATGCCACCATCGGATGCATGGGACGTACGGCGCTGATCGTCATCGACATGATCAACAACTACCGGCACAAGGACGCCGAACAGCTCCTTCCCGATGTGGAACGTGCCGTCCCCGTGATCGCCCGGCTGCTGGAGGCGGCCCGCGCACAGGACGCTCCGGTGATCTACGCCAACGACAACTTCGGGGAATGGCGGTCCCATCACGGAGAGATCGTGGCCATGGCCATGGACGGAGCCCGGCCGGACCTCGTGGAGCCGCTGCGGCCGGACGAGCGTTCCCTGTTCGTCGTGAAGGCCAGGCACTCGATCTTCTACGAGACGCCCCTCGAGTATCTGCTGCAGCAGCTTGGCGTCACCCACGTGGTGCTCTGCGGCCAGGTGACGGAGCAGTGCGTCCTCTACTCGGCGCTGGACGCGCACATCCGGCATCTGGACATTACAATTCCGCGGGACGGTGTCGCTCACATCTACGAGGACCTCGCGCAGGCCGGGCTGCGGATGATGGAGCGCAACATGGGCGCCGATATCCGCCGCGCCGAGACGGTCACCTTCTGATCCGTCGGACGACCGCGCAGCGGGCACGGAGCGGCCCCGGATGTCCCGGCTTCCGACCGGAAGGAACCGATATGACGCGCGCGGCCCTGTTCGATGTGGACGGAACGCTGGTGGACACCAACTACCTGCACGCCACCGCGTGGTGGGAGGCGTTCCGGCAGGCGGGCCACACCGTCGCGATGAGCGCGGTGCACCGGGCGATCGGCCTCGGGTCGGCGGACCTGATCGAGCATCTCCTCGGAGCGGACCGGGACCGGGAGCGGGACGCCGGCATCAGCGCCGCCCATTCCACGCTCTACGCGACCTACTTCGAGCGCCTGCCCGTCCTGGACGGTGCGGCGCGCCTCCTGCGCACCCTGGCGGCACGGGGGTGGACGGTGGTCCTGGCCACGTCGGCGACCGGTCCGGAACTGCAGGCGCTGCGCAAGGCACTCGACGCAGACGACGCCATCACCGACACGGCCAGTGCCGACGACGTCAGCGAGGGCAAGCCGGCCCCCGCACCGATCCGGCACGCGATGGAGCTCGCGGGCGCCACCTGCGAGGAGACGGTGTACGTGGGCGACTCGGTCTGGGACATGAAAGCCGCGACCAGCGCGTCCGTCACCCCGGTGGCGGTCCTGTCGGGCGGCATCCCCCGCGAGGACCTGGTGACCGCCGGGGCCGTCGAGGTGTACCAGGACGCGGCAGACCTCCTCGCCCACCTGGACACCGGTGTCTTCTCCCGCATCGGTGCGACCGGCTGACGGAGCCGCCCGGCCAGGGGCCGCCGCCGGGCAGGTGGCCCCCTCGTGTTCACGTCCGCGGCGGACTCCGGCCCGGGAAGCGGCCCGGTCACCTCTCGCCGTGCGGCACGAGCCGGTACGTTCGTCCGCTGCGGGCCCGGGAACCCGGATCCGGAGGGGCCTGGCCCACGTCGACGGTGAAGGACGGCTGATGTCTGCTGCGGAGCGTGTGGTGCCGGCACCGGGAATCCCGTGCTGGGTCAACTTGATGGTCAGTGATCTGCGGGCGGCCCAGGCCTTCTACGCTGCGGTACTGGGCTGGGACTTCCGGCCGAGTTCGCTGGGCGGCGGCTTCCTCGTGGCGGCGGTCGACGGCCGGCCGGTGGCGGGCATCGGCGAACGTCGGCCGGGCCTGGCCCAGACCTCGGTATGGACCCCGTACTTCGCCGTACGCGACGCCACGGTGACGGCCGCACGGATCCGGGAACGAGGGGCCACCCTGGCCGTGGGCCCCGTGGCCCTGGGCGAGGGGCGGGCGGGACTGGCCGCCGACCGGGACGGGGCGGCCTTCGGGTTCTGGGAAGGGCCGGCCCTGGCGTGGACGGTCGGCGAGGAGAGCGCCCCCGCGCGGCTGGACCTGCAGACCCGTGACGTGTTCGAGGCCGCGGTCTTCTACGGAGAGGTCTTCGGCTGGGCCGACGAGCCGGGCATCGATGTGGCCTACCGGCGCGACCACGTCCTCGTGGAGCGGGACGGGCGGGACGCCCTCTCCCTGCGCGGCGGCGGCGTTCAGACGTCGGCGCAGCCGCAGTCGAGGCCGCGCTGGCTGGTGAACTTCGCAGTCGACGACGTGGAACGGGCCGTGGCCACCGCCGTCGCGGCAGGCGGCGGCAAGCCGCAACTGCCGGTCACCGCCTGGTCGCCTGACGGCTTCTCACGCGTGCTGCAGGATCCGGACGGAGGACTGTTCACGCTCACGAACCGCCGCGTGTGATGCCGCCGCGTGTGACGACCTGATCACGCTGACGATGCGCCCCCTCGGCTCGCACGCTTCCGATGCCCCCACGGAGTGCCCGAGGGCGCGCCCCGTGGACGATCCTGTGCCCGAGCGGCAGGGGGACACGAGCGGAAGGGCCACCGGCGGGGGAGGACGGGGACCGGCCCGGGCGCCGCGTCTCTCGCCCGTGGCGGCGGCACGCCCCGTCACCTGGGCGGCTCGGCGGCCCGGTTGCGGTGAGCCAGCGCGCGCCGCCCGGTCGAGACCAGTGCGGCGGCGCCCCGCGCGCGGAGCGCGGCCCGAGCGGCGTTGGCCCCCGGCGCACCGTGCACGCCACCGCCCGGATGGGCTGAGGCCGAGGCCAGGTAGAGGCCACGGACCGCCGTCTCGGGCCGGCCGGTGCCGGGCAGGGGCCGGAACACCAGTTGCTGGTGGAGGCTGGTGGTCCCGCCGTTGATCGCACCGCCGTGCAGGTTGCTGTCGGCGGCCTGGAGGGCGGGAGGGGGGAGCACGCGCCTGGCCATGACACCACTCCTGAACCCCGGTGCGTAGCTCTCGATGCGCTGTTCCAGCCGGTCGGCGAACCTCTCGGCTTCGGCCGCGTCCCAGCGGCCGGTGAGCCCGTCCCCGCCGGCATCGGACTTCACGCGGTGCGGCACGTGGGTGTACGCCCACGCCGATTCCGTGCCCTGCGGCGAGCGCGAGGCGTCGGCGGTCGTCATCTGGCCCACCAGGGCGAAAGGACGCTCCGGGATCTGTCCCATGGCGATCTGCGCGGCGAACAGGGTGAGGTCGTCGATGCCCTCCGCCACGTGCACCGTGCCTGCCGAGCGGGCCTCCTCGGCGCTCCAGGGAATGGGCCGGTTCAGGGCCCAGTCCACCTTGAACGTGGCGAAGTCCCACTGGAAGCGCTGGAGATCGCCGAAGACGCGGGGCGGAAGATGCTCCGGGGCGATCAGGTCGAGGTAGAGGGAGGGCGCCGACACATCGGCGAGCACGGCCTTGCGGGCCGGTACGGCATCGCCGTTCTCCGTGCGCACTCCCACGGCGCGGCCGCGCCGCACGACCACCTCGGTCACCCGGCTGCCGCAGTGGACGTCGACGTTGCGGGCCCGCAGGCGCCGGACCAGCGCGGAGGTCAGGGCGCCGGCGCCGCCCACGGGCACGGGGAAGCCGTACGCCTGCCCGAGCATGGCCATCAGCCAGCCGAACCCGCCGCTTCCGGCGGCTTCCGGAGCCAGATCGGCGTGCAGCGCGTTGCCGGCCAGCAGCAGCCGCCCTCCCTGGCCGGAGAATTCCTCCTCGCCCAGCCGGCGCACCGGCAGGAGCAGGCTCCGGGCCAGGCGGATCCCGCCCGCCGCGTGGAGGCGGGCCGCCAAGGCGGCCATGGCCCGCACGGGCGGGAACGGGGTGAACAGAGCCCGCAGCACGTCGTCACCCACCTGGTCCCACACCTGGCACAGGGAGGTCCACGCCCGGCCGTCGCCGTCCGCGAACCGGTCGAGCCGGGCCGCGGTGCCCGCCCGGTCCGGGTCGAGCACGGCGCAGCTGCCGTCGAGCAGGGGATGTGCGAGCACGAACGGCGCCCGGCTCCACCGCAGCCCCTCACGTTCCAGGCCGAGACCGTTCAGCACGGGAGAAGCGGCGGCCAGCGGATAGAACGCGCTGAAGATGTCGCTCACGAAGTCCGGATGCACCCCCCGGTCGCTGCGCACCGCCCCACCCGGTTCGTCCTGGCTCTCGAAGACCTCGACGCTCCATCCGGCGTCCGCGAGAAGGTTGGCTGCCACCAGGCCGTTGGGCCCGCTTCCGATCACCACCGCGTCGGCCATCAGCCGTCATCCTTCGTCCTGGGGAGGGCCGGGCCGGTGCCGTCGTTCACGGCGTGGACCGTCGGCTGTCGCTCGCCGCCAGCGAGTCGACCGCGGAGGCGAGCCGCCCCAGCATGGCCCGGTGACGGATCTGGAGGAGCGCGTCGACGGCGGCGTTGTGCAAGCTGCCGCTCGTGCCCCGGAGCGGGTGCTCGTCGAGCAGGACCAGCGTCTCGTCGTCGCCCCACGGCCGGATGTCGAAGGCGATGCGCGCCGTTCCCAGGAAGCCGCTGTGCGCCTCCAGTTCAAGGGTGTGCGGGCGTTCGAGGCGCCGCACCGTCGTGTGGCCGTGGAACTCCTTCGGGCCGACGCGCACGGTGTACTCGAGCGACGACCCGACCTCGGGCCACTGCCCCTCCCGGCTTCGGGAGCCGGACGTACCGACCACCCATTCGCCGAACTGGTCCGGCCGTTCCAGGACAGCCCACAGGGCCGACATCGGGTGCTTGATGAGCTGATGACGAATGGCCATGAGCGTCTCCACACGCAGAAGGGCGCCGGCCGAACCGGCGGTGCGTCGGACTCCCACCTTAGGCTTTTCGAGGCGAACCGACATTCCGTACGCCCGCGCGCCGGTCGTGAACGGCACGCGGGCGACTCGCCACGCGCCGGTCGTGAACGGCACGCGCGGGACTCGCCCGCTCGCCGGTCGTGAACGGCACGCGCAGGGCTCGCCGGCTCGCTTCGGACCCCGTTCCTCCCGGAGGCCCGGACGACGGCCATTGGAGGGGCCGGCTAACGCGTCTGCCGTAGCAGGGCGCCGTTCTTGTCGCTGTCCGCCCTCACCTCGGCTACGACTGGTGTTCGGTCAGGCCCCGTCGCGTCGGTCGGCTCGCTCCGCCATGCGGCGTCCGCCGGGGTCCGGGGCGAGCGGCGCCGGCGGGGCGCGGAGGGACAGGTCCGCGCTTTTGTTGTGTCGATGCCCGGTTTCTGGATAACCGACTCTTTCGTGCCCCTCGCACACCCGCGCCTACGGATGGAGCAGTCATGAGCGACAAGCACCCCGAGCCCACCGCGGCCGAGCCCGCCGGCGGGCTGCCGGAAGGGTCAGGCCCCGAGGAAGGCATCCCCGGCAAGCCCGGCAGCGCCGCTCCCTCCCTGGAGGAGCCGACCACGCCCCGGGAGCCCCTGCCCCCGAAGCCGGACCAGCGCGGGCCCGAGACGGTCAGCCCGACCGGGCAGGCCACGGGCGCCGGCCAGGCGCGGATGGCGCAGAGCGGCTCCTACCTGACCACCGCGCAGGGGGCGCGCCTCCACGACACCGATCACTCGCTGAAGGCGGGGCCCAGGGGCCCGGTCCTGCTGCAGGACCACCATCTGCGCGAGAAGATCACCCACTTCGACCACGAGCGGATTCCCGAGCGGGTCGTCCACGCGCGCGGGGCCGCCGCGCACGGCACCTTCCGCGGCTACGGGTCGGCCGCGCACATCTCGAAGGCGGCCTTCCTGGCCAAGGACGTGGAGACCCCGGTGTTCGTCCGGTTCTCCACCGTGCTCGGGTCGCGCGGCTCGGCCGACACCGTACGCGACACACGTGGCTTCGCGACCAAGTTCTACACCGAGGAGGGTGTGTTCGACCTGGTCGGCAACAACATCCCGGTGTTCTTCATCCAGGACGCGATCAAGTTCCCCGACGTCATCCACGCGGGCAAGCCGCACCCGGACCGGGAGATCCCGCAGGCGCAGAGCGCGCACGACACCTTCTGGGACTTCGTCACCCTCCACTCCGAGGCGACCCACCACACCCTGTGGAACATGTCCGACCGAGGCATCCCGCGCTCCTACCGGATGATGGAGGGCTTCGGTGTGCACACCTTCCGTCTCGTCGACGCGGAGGGGGCCACGACGCTCGTCAAGTTCCACTGGAAGCCGAAGCTGGGCGTCCATTCGATGGTCTGGGAGGAGGCCCAGATCGCGGCGGGCGTGGACCCGGACTTCCACCGCCGCGACCTGGCCGATGCCATCGAGGCCGGAGCCTTCCCGCAGTGGGAACTGGGCGTACAGGCCTTCCCCGACAACCCCGAGCAGATGTTCGAGGGCATCGACCTCCTCGACCCGACGAAGATCGTCCCCGAGGAGCTGGCGCCGGTCCAGCCGATCGGCCTCATGACCCTGAACGCCAACCCGTCGAACTTCTTCGCCGAGACGGAGCAGGTCGCCTTCCACGTGGGCAACATGGTGCCCGGCATCGACGTGACCAACGATCCGCTGCTCCAGGGACGGTTGTTCTCGTACGTGGACACCCAGCTCACGCGCCTGGGCGGGCCGAACTTCCCGCAGCTTCCGATCAACCGCACGCACGCGCCGGTCAACGACATGCTGCGCGACGGCATGCACCAGACGGCCGTGCACCGGGGCGTGGCCCCTTACCGGCCCAATTCGCTGGACGGCGGATGCCCGTTCCTCGCCGGAGAGGACTCCGGCGCCTTCATCGAGGTACCGGTGGAGGTGGCGGAGAGCAGGAAGGTGCGTGAGGCCCCTGCCTCCTTCGACGACCACTTCAGCCAGGCCCGGCTGTTCTGGCTCAGCATGTCGTCCGTCGAGCGTGAGCACATCATCGGCGCCTACACCTTCGAACTGGGCAAGTGCTACGAGGAGAACATCAAGCTGCGGGCGCTGAAGGTACTCGCACGGATCGACGGCGTGCTGTGCGAGCGGGTGGCCGCCGGGCTCGGTCTGCCGGCCCCCGCTCCCGAGGAGACGCCGGCATCGCCCCAGCCCAGTCCCGCACTGTCCCAGGTGGGCAAGACCTGGCCGCCGGACGGCCGTGTCGTCGGCATCGTCGCCGACGCCGGCATGGATCTCGGCGCTGTCCGTTCAGCACGCCGTGCCGTGCTGGACGCCGGAATGGTGCCGCTGGTCGTCGCCCCGGCGGGCGGGAAGCTCGACGCGGACGGCGATCCGGTCACCGTGCAGCGCAGCTTCGCCACCGCCCGCTCCATCGAGTTCGACGCGGTCCTGCTGGCCGGCGTACCCGGGGCAGGCGCCGACGCGCTCGGTGCGAGGGACGCCAAGGCGGGGAGCCCGGGCGCTTCGGCCGCCACGGCGGATCCGCGGGTGCTGATGCTCGTGGCCGAGGCGTTCCGGCACGGCAAGGCGATCGGCTTCTGGGGCGGGGCCGACGCGGTCCTGAGCGCGGCGGGCGTGCCCACGGACGCGCCCGGCATCGCCTCGGGGCCGAGCGAGGAAGTGGTGCGGGAAGTCACCCGCCTTCTGGGCGCTCACCGGGCCTGGGAACGCTTCCCGGCTTCCGCCGGCCCTGACGCGTAGCCGGACGGCGGGGGCTCGTACGTGTCCCCGCCGTCCGCTGCCCCGCCGCCCGTGGAGCCGGGCGGCGGGGGCGGCGCGCTTCAGGCCGCCTCCAGGCGTCCGGCGTGGGCGGTCGGTCCCCGGTCCCCGAGGCCGGTGGGCGTCAGGCGTTGGAGAGCCCGGCCGCCGGAGCGAGGGAGGCGGTCACGGGGAGGCGCCCGCCCGAGGCGCGGTGGGTGATCCGTCGGTGACGCAGGCCCCCCAGCGCGATGGCTCCGGCGATCAGCAGGCCGCCGGAGACCAGGGCGCCGCGCGCACCGGCGTACTCCAGCAGCAGACCGAGCAGGGGAGGCCCGGCCAGCCCCCAGACCGTCCCGGCGCTGCGCCAGACTCCGAGGACCCGGCCTCGCATCTCCGGGGCGGGGTCCGTCTGGAGCACGGTCGCGCCCGCTGTGTCGGACAGCGACTCCACGACGGCCATGGGGATGACCAGCAGGACGAGCACGACGAGTCCGGGCGAAAGGCCGGCGGCCACCTGGAGCAGGCCTCCGCAGGCCGCCAGGACGCCCACCAGCCGCACCGTGGGCCTGCGCAGCCGCCCCGCGAGCACCGCGCCCGCGATTCCGCCCACCGCGAGCACGGTGGAGACGGTGCCGAAGTCGCCCTGGTCGCCGTGGAGCGGCCCGATGACCAGGACCACCAGGGTCAGCTGGTAGTTGCGTCCGAAGATCGAACTGAGTCCGGTGATGCCCACCAGCGCGACGAGACGGGGCCGGCTCATGAAGTACGTGAGCCCGGCCCGTGCCCCGTCCTCGGAGGCCTTGTCGCGTGACGGGGCGCGCCTCCGGCCGACGGGTGCTTCGGCCGCCGGTGAGCGGGGCGCGGGTGCGCGGCGCGTCTGCGCCGCCTCCCGCAGCGCGTGCGCCGCCGGCCGCAAGGACGGGATGACGGCCGCCACGAAGAGGAACGACACGCCGTTGGCCACGTACGCGGACGCGGTGCCGAGCGTTCCCACCGCGACGGCGGCCAGCGCCGTGCCCGCCAGACGGCCGGCACTGTGCACCATCGAACCCAGCGCGATGGCGGAGGGCACGTCGTCCTTCGGGACCAGGTCGTTGCCCAGGAGGGACGTCGCCGGCCCGTCGATGGTGTTCACGATGCCGGTCACCGCGGCCAGGAGGAGCAGGACCGGCATGTTGAGGAGGTCGAGTCCGATCAGCGCCGCCGTGGAGAAGGCGACGAGTCCGAGGACCACCTGGCTCACCATGGCGGTGACCTTGCGGTTCCACCGGTCGACCGCCGCGCCTCCGACGACGCCGAGCAGCAGGCCGGGCCCGGCCTGCACGGCCAGTGAGAGACCGGTGGCGGCCGCCGAGCCGGTGATCTGCAGGACCAGCAGGTTCTGCACCGTGAGCTGCATCCAGGTGCCGGCGTTCGACACGAGGTTGGCCGCGGACCAGCGGCGCATGCTCGGGGTGCGCAGGCACCGCCAGGGGCTGCCACCGCCCCGGCGCCGGCGAGCGCGGGCAGGGGGGACGGCGGCGGCCGGGGCGGGAGCGGCCTCGGACGAGACGGGGACAGACACAGGGCAGCACTTTTCCAACGGGGCCGGGGGAGTGACGCGCACGTCGGCACCGAAGGCGGCGAGGTCGCGGAGTCTCGAGGGCCGGGAGGGGTGGCCACTGAGGTGGCCGGCCGACCGTCGGGCGTCTTATATCTTCACAAACCGTCGCCGCCGACCCAAGCGTCGCCCGTCGCCGCGCCGCGCCGGAGCGCTCTCGACACTCTCAACTCCCTTGGTGGCACGGGATATGCGCCGCCCGGTGTTGTTGCTCACAGAGAGGGCCCGGGGGCTGGGTCCGCGCCTGCCCGCTCCCCTCGCCGGTCAGGAAGGCCCGGTCCGCTCCGCGACGGGCGGCGCAAGGTCCCGCCCGCCGAGGCGCACCGCCCTTCCGCGGGCCGCTGACCGGCCGGCCGGGGACAGGCACCGGTCCCACCAGCGGTCCAGGACGCGTGGCGACAGGAGCCCTGGCCATGGGCGAGCGCCACTCCCACGAGGGGCGGCGGCGACTGCGCGGGGGCCGTCGCCGCGAGGTCGGGGAAGCGCCCTCGCCGCCGTGATCGCGTGCCAGGACGCGGGGAAATCCGGTGACGGCGTCGTCCCTCTCGTCCACGACGCTCACTCCGATGGCCGTGCGCCGGCACGTCGTGTAGCGCTGGTGCGTCCGGCCAGCTGCCCGCCGTGGACCGGACCGCATACGAGCAGCAGCTGTTCGTACGTCTCGGGCCCGGCTGTCGCCAGGGCCAGCGTCCCCGGGGTGAAGACGGGGCTCCCCACGGTCTCGTGCGCGATGCCCGGGCAGTCCAGGGACGCCGGCACGGCCCTTCGGGCGAGGGCGTCACCCGCTGTCACCTCACCGTCGCGAAGCTGAACCAGCCGGTGACCAGCACCCGGCCCGCCGGTGTGCGGGGGCTGAGGCGCGCGTCGAGCGCGCGGCGGAGAGCGTGAGCCGTCATCGCCTGGCCGCCCTTGCCGGTTCGTTCCACCTGGCCTTTCCCGGTTCATTCCAACGGCAGGCCCCGGGATGCGAGCGCGCCGTGGTTCGGCAGGATGCGTGGGAGAGCCGAGCGTGAGGGAACAGCGCTCGGTGCGCCGCCGGACAGCGGCGGTGCGCACAGAGAGTCACCGCCACCTGAGGACGGACCGGCGGGTGCAGCGGGCGGCGCGGCGTCCCCGGACCGGGCCGCGACGCCGGGCCCGACGGGTCTCAGGTGCGGCTCATGGCCTGACGGCTCGCTGTGGGCGGGCGCGCGCACGCGTGCCGCCGGACCACATGAAGGGAGAGCCAGTACATGACGCCTTCGGCGAGTGACCGACTGCCCTGGCAGCGCGCCGTAGTGACCGGCGGAGCCGGATTCCTGGGCTCGCACCTGTGCGAACGCCTCCTGGACGGCGGTGTCGACGTGGACTGCGCCGACAACCTGTCATCGGGATCGTCCGAGAACGTGGCCCATCTCGTCGGCCGGAGCGGGTTCCGCTTCGTCGAGTGCGACGTATCGGACCCCTCGTGTGCCCAAGAGCTCCCCGGGCCCTACGACCTCGTGCTCCACTTCGCCTGCCCCGCGTCCCCTGCCGACTACCTGCGGATGCCCCTGGAGACCCTGGACGTCGGAAGCCTCGGCACCCGCAACGCGCTGGGCCTCGCGGCCCGGGACGGCGCCCGGCTGCTGCTGGCCTCGACCTCGGAGGTCTACGGGGACCCCATGGTCCACCCCCAGCGGGAGGACTACTGGGGCAACGTCAACCCGGTCGGGCCGCGCAGCGTGTACGACGAGTCGAAGCGGTTCTCCGAGGCGCTGGTCACGGCGCACGCGGGAGCGCGGGGGACGAACGCCGGCATCGTCCGGCTGTTCAACACCTACGGACCGCGGATGCGGGCGCACGACGGCCGGGCCGTCCCCACGTTCATCTGCCAGGCGCTCGCCGGTGAACCCCTGACGGTCACCGGAGACGGCAGCCAGACCAGGTCCCTGTGCTACGTGGACGACACGCTCGACGGAGTGCTGAGAGTGGCGGCCAGCCGGTCCGTACGGCCCGTCAACATCGGCGGCAGCGACGAGACGACGGTCCGGGAGATCGCCGTCCGCATCGTCAAACTGACCAACTCCGGCAGTCGGATCGATTTCATCGAACGGCCGGTCGACGACCCGGAACGGCGCAGGCCGGACACCACGCTCGTACGCGAGATGTTCGGCTGGGAACCGCGAGTGTCCTGGGAGGAGGGGCTGGAGCGCACCATCGCGTACTTCTCCTCGCTGCTGCCCGGCACCCCGGCCGCGTACCCGGCCGGGAACGTCTGAAGGAGACCCCGCATGCGTGTGCTCGGCATCAACGCACTGTTCCACGACCCGTCGGCGGCCCTCGTCATCGACGGTGAGATCGTCGCCGCCGCCGAGGAGGAACGCTTCAGCCGGCGCAAGCACGGTAAGCGCCCCCTGCCCTTCTCGGCCTGGGAACTGCCGGAGCTGTCCGCCCGGTGGTGCCTGGAGAAGGCCGGCCTCGCCGCGGCGGACCTGGACGCGGTCGCCTATGCGTACGACCCGGAACTCGCCCTGCCCGCAGCGGAGATGGGTCTGGACGATCCATGGGACCAACTGCGGCAGATCTACGCCCGCCGGGCCCCCGACTTCCTGGCCGAGGCGCTGCCGGGGCTGGACCCGGCCGGCGTCCGCTTCGTCGCGCACCACGTGGCGCACGCCGCGTCCGCCGGACTCGCCGCGCCCCTGGGCGACTGTGCGGTACTCGTGCTCGACGGACGGGGCGAGTGCTCCTCGCAACTGGCCGGGAACTACACGGCCGGCCGGCTCGAAATCCTGCGCACCCAGCCGCTGCCGGAGTCACTCGGCCTCTTCTACGAGGAGCTGACCGATCACCTCGGATTCCTGCGCAGCAGCGACGAGTTCAAGGTGATGGCACTCGCCTCGTACGGCAAGCCGCGCTTTGCCGACCGGATCGGCGAACGGGTCCACGGCCGCGGCGACGGAGGGTTCCTCGCCAGCGGTGTCCACTGGAGCGACTTCGCCCCGCGCAGAGGCCCCGGTGATCCCTACTCCCAGGAGCACGCCGACCTGGCGGCCAGCGCCCAGCACTGCCTGGAGGAGACCGTCCTGGACCTCGGCAGGTGGCTGCACGACCGCACCGGGGCCGTCGGCCTGGCGTTCGCCGGAGGAGTGGCCCTGAACTGCGTCGCCAACGCCCGCCTGCACCGGGAGGGCCCGTTCGAACGGATCTGGGTCCAGCCGGCGGCCGGCGACGCCGGAACCGCCCTCGGCGCGGCCCTGCACGTGGCCGCGGAGCACGGCCCGGTTCGGCCGATGAGCACCGCGGCACTCGGCAGGGGCTGGAGCGACGAAGAGCTGCGGCGCATCCTGGAGACGGCGGCCCTGCCCTACGAGGAGCCCGAGGACGTGGCCGCGGCCGTTGCCGAGGAACTGGCGCAGGACGGCATCGTCGCGTGGTTCCAGGGGCGCAGCGAGTTCGGCCCCCGGGCGCTCGGTCACAGGTCCCTGCTCGCGCACCCCGGACGCGCCGAGAACCTGGAACGCCTGAACGCGGTCAAAGGCAGGGAGGAATTCCGGCCGGTCGCCCCGATGGTCCTCGCCGAACGGGCCGCGGAGCTCTTCGACGGCCCCCTGCCCAGTCCGTACATGCTCTTCGTCCACGAGGTGGCGAAGGAGTGGAAGGACCGCATCCCCGCCGTGGTCCACGTCGACGGCACGGCGCGGATCCAGACCGTGGACGCCGCCGCCGAGCCGCTCGTGGCCCGGATGCTCACCGCGTTCGAACGGCGGACCGGCCTCCCGGTCGTGGTGAACACCAGTCTGAACACGGCCGGCCGGCCCATGGTCGACCATCCCCGGGAGGCGCTGGAGTGCTTCGGCTCGGCTCCCGTCGACCTGCTGGCCATCGGTCCCTTCCTCGTCCGCCGGGCGAAGGTGTTCTCATGACGGCCGGCGACGCACGGCGCCCGGGCCGGCCCCGCGTCTCGTACTCCGTGGTCATCCCCACCATCGGCCGGCGCTGCCTGACCGACTGCCTCGAAGCGCTGGCCGCGGCGGCCGTGCCCGCGCCGTACGAGGTGTTCCTCGTCGACGACCGCCCGGCGGCCGACGGACCGCTCGACACCGTCGGGGCGGGTCCGCTCACCGACCGCCTGAGGCTGCTCGCCACGCACGGACGGGGACCGGCCGCCGCGCGCAACGCGGGTCTGCGGGAGGTGACCACCCCCTGGGTCGTCTTCCTCGACGACGACGTACGGGTGGGTGCCGACTGGGGCAGCCGGCTCGCCGACGACCTGGCGGCTGCCGACCCCGTCACCGTGGGGGTGCAGGGCCGGCTGACGGTCCCGCTGCCCGCCGACCGGGAGCCCACCGACTGGGAACGCTGCACGGCGGGCCTGCAGGACGCGGCCTGGGCCACCGCCGACATGGCCTACCGCACCCAGGCGCTGAGGAAGGCCGGCGGCTTCGACGAACGGTTCCGCCGCGCCTTCCGCGAGGACGCCGACCTGGCCCTGCGCATGATGGACGCGGGCTGGAAGCTGACCCGGGGCAGCCGCTCCACGCTGCACCCCGTCCGGCCCGCCGACCGCATGGTGTCCGTGCGCGCACAGCGGGGAAACGCCGACGACGCGCTGATGGGCCACCTCCACGGCGCCGACTGGTGGGGGAGGGCCGCGGCCCCCCGCGGCCGGCTGCCACGCCACCTCGCCGTCACCGTCGCCGGCCTCGCCGCCGCGGGTCTGATCCTGGGCGGGCGCCCGCGGGCCGCGGCGGTGGCAGCGGGGGTGTGGGCCCTGGGCACCGCGGAATTCGCGTGGGCCCGGATCGCCCCCGGCCCCCGGACCGCACCCGAGGTCGTGACCATGATCGGAACGAGTGTCGTCATCCCGCCCCTCGCCGTCCGCCACTGGGCCGTGGGCCGCGTACGGCACCGAGGCACCGCGCCCTGGGGAGTCGGCCCGTGACGAAGCGCCGCGACGCACACGCGGGCTCCGAAGCCCCCGGCCCGGCCGCCCGGCCGGCCGCCGTCCTGTTCGACCGGGACGGCACCCTGGTGCACGACGTGCCCTACAACGCCGACCCGGATCTGGTCCGCGCGATACCGGGAGCCGTCGACGCCGTGCGGCTCGTACGCGAGGCCGGTATCAGGACCGGGGTCGTCAGCAACCAGTCCGGGATCGGGCGCGGCCTGCTCACACACGAGGAGGTGCGCCGGGTCAACGCACGCGTCGACGAAGCGGTCGGCCCGTTCGACGTCTGGCTCTACTGCCCGCACCACCCCGGCAGCGGATGCCGCTGCCGCAAGCCGCACCCCGGCCTGGTGTCGGCCGCGGCCCGGTACCTCGGCGTGCGCCCCGAGGACTGCGTGGTGATCGGTGACATCGCGGCCGACGTGCGCGCGGCCAGGGCGGCCGGCGCGGAGGGCATCCTCGTCCCCAACGCGGAGACCCTGCCCGGGGAAACGGCAGCCGAGGCGGAGCCGGCCCCCGACATCCTGGCCGCCGTGCGCCGCGTGCTGGCCCGGCCGGGCCGGGACTCCGTCTTCCGCGCGACCGACGGGGGCTCCTCATGAACGTGCTCGTCGTACGACTCGACAGCTTCGGTGACGTGCTGCTCGCCGGCCCCGCCGTCCGGGCGGCGGCGCGCCGGGCCTCCCGGCTCACCGTGCTCTGCGGGCCTCTGGGCGAACCCGCGGCACGCATGCTCCCCGGGGTGGACGACGTGATCGTCTGGCAGGCCCCCTGGGAGGGCACCCACCCGCCGCCCGTGGACCAGGCGGACGTCCCGGGACTCGTGGACGCGCTGCGGGCCCGGGCCCTGGACGCCGCGCTCGTCCTGACCTCCTTCCACCAGAGTCCGCTGCCCATGGCCCTGCTGCTGAGGCTGGCCGGTGTCCGCAGCATCGGCGCCGACAGCACCGACCACGCCGGACAGCTGCTCGACGTGCGGCACCACAGGCTTCCCGGGCGTCACGAGGCGGAGGCCGCCCTGGACGTCACCACGGCCATGGGGTTCGCACCGGCGCCGGGCGACGACGGCCGGCTCCGCGTCCTGCCGCCACCCGACACCGCCGCCCTGACGGGCAACGGCCCGTACGTCGTCGTACATCCGGGCGCGAGCGCCCCGGCACGCTCCTGGGACGCCGAGCGGCACGCCGAAGCGGTCCAGCTGCTGGCCGACGCGGGCCACCGGGTCGTCGTCACCGGAGGGCCCCGCGAGACGGACCTGACGCGGCTGGTCAGCGGTGACGTCGCGATCGACCTCGGAGGCCGTACCAGCCCCCGGAAACTGGCCGGCGTGCTGGCGGGCGCCGACGCGCTCGTCTGCGCGAACACCGGCCCCGCCCATCTGGCCGCCGCCGTCGGGACGCCCGTCGTCTCCCTGTTCGCGCCCGTCGTACCCGCTGAACAGTGGGCTCCCTACGGCGTCCCCACCGTGCTGCTCGGCGACCAGCGGGCCGGGTGCGCCGACACCCGGGCACGCGTCTGCCCGGTGCCGGGACACCCCTGCCTGAACGGCGTCACCGCCCACGACGTGGTGAGCGCCGTGCACAAGCTGCTGAAGGAGAGCTCATGAACATTCTGATCTGGCACGTGCACGGCTCGTGGCTGACCTCCTTCGTCCAAGGGCCGCACACCTACCTCGTGCCGGTCACGCCCGACCGGGGCCCGGACGGACTCGGACGGGCCCGGACGTGGACCTGGCCACAGAACGTGCGTGAGCGCACCCCCGGGGAACTGCGGGACAGCGACATCGACCTGGTCGTCCTGCAACGGCCGCACGAGATCGAGCTCACCCACGCCTGGACCGGCCGGCGACCGGGGCAGGACGTGCCCGCCGTGTACGTCGAGCACAACAGCCCGCACGGGTCCGCCGTGGACACGGTGCACCCGCTGGCGGACCGCTCGGACATCCCCGTCGTCCACGTCACGCACTTCAACCGGCTGATGTGGGACAACGGCCGGGCCCCCACGAGCGTCGTCGAGCACGGCATCATCGACCCCGGACACCTGTGGACGGGCACCGAACCCCGGGCCGCCGTCGTCGTCAACGAACCGGTGCGGCGCGGCCGTACCACCGGCACGGACCTGCTGCCCGGCTTCGCCGAGGCGGCGCCGCTGGACGTCTTCGGCATGGGCACCCAGGAACTGGCCGGCCGGCTCGGCCTGCCGCCGGAGCTCTGCCGCACCGCCGACCTCCCGCAGAGCGAGCTCCACCCCGCCCTGGCACGCCGCCGTGTCTACCTCCACCCGGTGCGCTGGACCTCGCTCGGGCTCTCCCTCCTGGAAGCCATGTTCCTGGGCATGCCCGTGGTCGCTCTCGGGACCACGGAGGTCCGCGAGGCGGTGCCACCGGACGCGGGAGTCGTCTCCAACCGGCCCGAGGTGCTCCACGAGGCGCTGCGCCACTTCCTCGCGGACATCGGCCACGCCCGGCGGGTCGGGGACCGGGCCCGCGCCGCGGCCCGCGCCAGATACGGAGTCGAGCGCTTTCTGGACGACTGGGAACGACTCATGAAAGAGGTCACGCGATGACGTACTCGAAGCCGCGCCCCGGCCGGATCGCCCTCGTGTCCGAACACGCCAGCCCCCTCGCCGAGCTGGGCGGCCCGGACGCCGGCGGACAGAACGTCTACGTGGCCCAGCTGGCCGCGCGTCTGGCCGGGCGCGGACATGACGTCACCGTCTACACCCGACGCGACGGTCCCGACCTGCCCACCCTGGTCCGCACCCCGCTCGGGGTCAAGGTCGTCCATGTGCCGGCCGGGCCGCCGACGGCCGTGCCGAAGGACGAACTCCTGGCCTGGATGCCGGACTTCGGCGCCTACCTCGCCAGGATGTGGCGCCTGGCGCGCCCCGACGTCGTGCACGCGCACTTCTGGATGTCCGGTCTCGCGGCACTCGCGGGCACCCGCGGTACCGGCATCCCCGTGGTGCAGACCTACCACGCGCTCGGCACGGTCAAGAAGCGCTACCAGGGGACGCAGGACACCAGTCCGCCCGAGCGCATCGACATCGAGGCACGCATCGGCCGGGAGGCCGACCGGACCATCGCGACGTGCGCCGACGAGGTCGGCGAGCTCGTCGCGATGGGCGTCCCGAGGGAGCGGATCTCCGTCGTCCCCTGCGGGGTCGACACCACCCGCTTCACGCCCGTGCCCGCCCCCGGGCGGCCACCGGGCGCGCCCCGCCGCCTCCTGTCCGTCGGGCGACTCGTTCCCCGTAAGGGATTCGACCGGGCGATCAGGGCCCTGGCCGACGTGCCCGACGCCGAACTGCTCATCGCCGGAGGCCCGGACGCCCCCCTGCTCTTCGCCGATCCCGAAGCCGAACGGCTGCGCAAGATCGCGTCCGAGCACGGCGTGGCGGAGCGGGTCACGATGCTCGGCTGTGTGCCGCAGGAGAAGATGCCCCAGCTCATGTCCAGCGCCGACCTGCTGCTGTCGCTGCCTCGATACGAGCCGTTCGGCATCGTCCCCATCGAAGCCATGGCGTGCGGCACACCGGTCGTCGCCACGGCCGTCGGCGGCCAGCTGGACACCGTGGTCGACGGGGTCACCGGCACCCTGGTGCCCCCCGCCGACGACGGCGGCCACGACCTGGCGGCCACGGTCCGCTCCCTCCTCGACGATCCGTCCCGGCGCGCACGCTACGGAGAGGCCGGCCGCGCCCACGCACTCGCCCGGTACAGCTGGGACGAGGTGACCGACGGCGTCGCACGGGTCTACGCCCAGCTCACCCCGGTTCCCCTGCCCACGGAGGTGGCACGATGAAGCTCATCGCACCCGGCCAGCACTGTGACGACCTGGCGCGCGCCCTGCCGGCCTTCCGACGGACCGCCCACGTGACCGAGCGGTGGGGAGCGGCCCTGGCCCGCGTCCTCTCCGGCGGAGGCCGGCTGCTCGTGGCGGGCAACGGCGGAAGCGCCGCCCAGGCGCAGCACCTGACCGCCGAACTCGTCGGCCGCTACCGGGACGACCGCCCGGCCTACTCGGCCATCGCGCTCCACGCAGACACCTCGTCGACCACCGCCATCGCCAACGACTACGGCGTGCACGAGGTGTTCGCCCGGCAGACGTGCGCCCACGGACGCCCCGGCGACGTGCTGATGCTGCTGTCGACCAGCGGCGCGAGCGCCAATCTCCTGGGCGCGGCGACGCAGGCCATGCGCATCGGCATGCCCGTCTGGTCCCTCACCGGGCCCGCGCCCAACCCCCTGGCCGCGGCGAGCGACGAGGTCCTCAGCGTCGAGGCCGCGGTCGCCGCGACGGTCCAGGAACTCCACCTGGTCGCCGTGCACATGATCTGCGAGAGCTTCGACCGCGAGATCGCCGCCCGCGCCCCCCGGAAGGAACGCCCCCGGCCCGGGGACGGCGAGCCGGCCGAGGAGGACCTCGCGTGAAGCCCCGCACCCCGCTGCTGATCGTCGGTGACGCCCTGCTCGACCGTGACGTCTCCGGCCGTGCCGAGCGCCTGGCACCGGACGCGCCCGTCCCCGTCATCGGACAGGCCGAGCGCCGCGCACGCCCCGGCGGCGCGGCCCTGGCAGCCTGCCTCGCGGCCGCTGACGGCCGGGACATCACCTTCGTCACCGCCCTCGGCGACGACGCGTCCTCCCACGCGGTCCGGGACATGCTCAGGGATCGCGTCCGCCTCGTCGAGATCCCCCTGACCGGGCCCCTGGCCTGCAAGACCCGGCTCATGGCCGACGGCCGGCCGCTGCTCCGGCTCGACGACGGCGACGGGCGGGCGGCGAGCGCCACGGCGGCGGCGACCGAGGCCGTCGCCGGCGCCCGTGCCGTACTGGTCGCCGACTACGGCCGGGGCGTCGCGGACGTCCTGCGCGACGCTCTGACGAGCCGGGCCGCCCACGTGCCACTCGTGTGGGACCCCCACCCCGCCGGTGGCCCGCCGGTGGCAGGTACCCGGATGGCCACGCCGGCGGCCTCGGAGGCCCGCCACTTCGCCGGCCAGGACGCACGGCGCTCCGCGGCCGCGGGCCGGCGGGAGAGCGGCCGTCACCGGCTGCGCTCCGCGGCTGCGGACGCCCGGACCCTGCTGGACAGGTGGGACGTCGCGGCCATGGCGGTCACCCTGGGGGAGGACGGCGCCATGCTGGTGCGGGGCGGCACGCCGCTGCTCGTCCCCGCCCCCTGGAAGGCGGACGGCGACTGCTGCGGGGCGGGGGACAGGTTCGCCGTCACGGTCGCCGGGCGGCTGGCCGACGGAGAGCTGCCCGAAGTGGCCGTGCGCGACGCGGTCGACGCCGCGGCACGGTTCGTCAGCGCCGGCGGGGCGCACGCGGTGCTGCACGGACCCGCCACGTCCGAGGGGGGTGCCGGGCGGACCGGCGGGGCGCACGACGTGGTGCGACGCGTCCGCGAGAGGCGGGGCACCGTCGTCGCGGCGGGCGGCTGCTTCGACCTGCTGCACGCCGGGCACGTCGAACTCCTCCAAGCTGCCCGCAGGGTCGGGGACTGTCTCGTCGTCTGCGTGAACTCCGACGCCTCCGTCCGCCGCCGCAAGGGCGGCGGGCGCCCCGTCGTCCCGGCCGCCGACCGCGTCCGGGTCCTGCTGGCGCTGGACTGCGTGGACGCCGTGATCGTCTTCGACGAGGACACGCCCGAGCGTCTGCTGGAAGAACTGCGGCCCGACGTCTGGGCCAAGGGCGGTGACTACGCCCTCTCCGACCTCCCCGAAGCCGGCCTCCTGGAGAGCTGGGGCGGCCAGGTGGTGTTGCTCCCGTACCTCGACGGCCGCTCCAGCACCCGGCTGGTGGAACGGGCCGCGCTCGGTCCCGCGAGCGCCGCACGGCCCACCCGGCGCAGGTGAGCCCGGTGGCCCCTGCCGCGGGCGGGGTACCGGCCCCCCATGCCGGCGCGCGCCCCACCGTGCTGGTTCTGCGGGCCCTGGGGCTGGGCGATCTGCTGGCGGGAGTGCCCGCCCTGCGCGGGGTGCGGAGGGCGTTTCCCGGCCATGAGCTCGTGCTGGCGGCGCCCGCGGGCCTCGGCGCCGCCGTCCGGGCGACCGGCACCGTGGACACGCACTTCCCGACGGCGGACAACGGCCGTCAGGTGCCGTCGCTGAGCCACTGGCCCGGCGCCCCGCCGGAGATCGCCATCGACCTGCACGGAAACGGAACCCCGAGTCACGACGCGCTCGCCGCCCTCGCCCCGGGCCGGCTGCTGTCGTACGCCCGCCCCGAGCCGGGGCATCCCTCGCCACCGCGCTGGCGGGCCGACGAACACGAGCGGCAGCGGTGGTGCCGGTTCCTGGAGGCGTACGGCATCCCGGCGGACCCCGACGACATCCGCATCGCGCCGCCGTCGCGCCCCTCCCCAGCGCCCGGGGCCGTCGTCCTCCACCCCGGCGCCGACTCCGTGGCCAGGCGCTGGCCGGCCGACCGGTACGCCGCCGTCGCGGCGGCGATCCGGGAGACCGGGCGACGAGTCGTCGTCACCGGAGGCCCGGGGGAGGAGGACGTGTGCGCGACGGTGGCCGCGACCGCCGGTCTCCCGAGGCAGGACACCTTCGCCGGCACCCTGGAATTCGACCAGCTGTCCGCGCTCATCGCCGGCGCCGCACTCCTCATCAGCGGGGACACGGGCCCCGCCCATCTCGCGTTCGCCCACGGCACCGCGTCCGTGACGCTGTTCGGGCCGGTGGCACCGCGGTTGTGGGGGCCGCCGGCCCGGCGACGGCACCTCACGCTCTGGCACCCCGGCCCCCCGGGGGACCCGCACGCGGCCGAGCCGGACGCCCTGCTGCTGAAGCTCGACACGGGCCACGTGGTGCGCGGCGCCCTCACCGCTCTGCGGCGCGGCGGACCCACGGGAGAAGTGACAGCGTATGTCTGAGCCCGTCCCGGGCGCGTGCGGCGCGACCGCGCGGACCACGGTCGCGATCATCACCCGCAACCGGCGCGAGAGTCTGCTCAGGACCCTCGACCGCCTCCAGGCGCTCCCCGAAAGCCCTCCCGTCCTCGTGGTGGACAACGGCTCGACGGACGGTACGGCGCAAGCCGTACGGGCCCACCCGTCCGGGGCACGGCTGCTGTCCCCCGGACACAACACCGGAGCCGTCGGACGGAACCTGGCGGCCCGTCACGCCCGCACCCCCTACGTGGCCTTCAGCGACGACGACTCGTGGTGGGAGCCCGGAGCCCTCAAGGCCGCCGAGGCGCTCTTCGACACCTACCCCCGCCTCGGCCTCGTGGCCGCTCGCACCGTCGTGCAGCCCGGTTCCTCGGAGGACCCGGTCAACGCCCTCCTCGCGGGCTCACCCCTGCCCACGCGGGCCGACCTCCCCGGCACGCCCGTGCTGGGGTTCCTCGGCTGCGCCGCCATCGCACGCCGCTCCGCGTTCCTGGCAGTGGGCGGCTACCACGGGCTGCTCTTCTTCGGCGGTGAGGAGACCCTCCTCGCCTACGACCTGACGGCGGCGGGCTGGGGAGTCGTGTACGAGCCCTCCCTGATCTCCCACCACGGCCCCGCACCGGGTGAGCGGCCCGGGCGCACCGTCGCCCTGCGGCGCAACTCGCTGCTCACGGCCTGGCTCCGCAGACCACTGCCGCGGGCTCTGGGCGAGACCGCCCGGCTGCTTCAGGACTGGAGCGGCGGGTGCCCCGGCGCCGGCCGGGCCCTGCGCGAGGCGCTGGTCAAGATGCCCTCCGCCCTGCGCCAGCGGCGGAGACTGCCCGGGTGGGTCGAGGCGCAGATCGCGCTGGTGGAGAGCGGTACGACGCGAGGGAGGCGCCGATGAACGGCGTACGGAAATCCTTGGCCGTGAGGTCCGGCCCGGCCGGCAGCCGCGGTGCCTCGTTGCGCCGGCCGCTCCGCAGCGTGTGCCAGGCGCGGCCCTCCCGGCAGGCGTACAGACGCGGATCGTCCTGACGGCGCACCCCGCCGACGGCGGCCGAGACCGGGCCCCCGTGCGGGTCCGCGTTCTCAGCCGCACGCGCCGGCGTCCGTCACCGTGGACGCCGGTCGCGCCGTGGACACGGTCACGCCCCCGGACCCCCGCTGCCGAAGCCACCCGTGTCATCGCCCTCGTTTCGGTCCCCCCTCCCGGGAGGCGCGGGACGGGTGCCGAAGTTCCCGTATCCCTTGAGGTCGTGTGCGGTCAGCCGCTCGCCCTCAGCCCCGAAGCCGTCCGCCTGCCTCGCGCCGGTCTCCCCGAAATGCTCCCAGCGCCGCGTCCGGCGCCGAGGGCGCGTCGGCACGCGGTCCTCCCGCGTGTGGGAGCGGCGGCCCCGCAGGACGCCCGCCACGAGCACGACGGCCGCCACACCCACGGAGACCCGGGCCAGTCTGCGGGCGCCGCCGGCATGGGTCCGGGCCGCCCAGCCGACATGTCGTCCCTTCGTGTCCATGGAGACCACACCCTTTCTCACCACCTGGCACGCTCACGGCGCCGGCTGCCGGCCGCGGCGAGCACCCCTGCATCCCTGTTCCCGCGGCCGGCCACCTCCTTGGGTCCCCCTGCGCGGGTCTTCCAAACAGCGACCTCCGGGAAGCGCGGGCCGATTGCGCGCTCCGGTTCCGCATGGGCTCGGCGAGGAGGGGTACCCAACGCGACCGTGAGCCGTTGGGACGGGAGGCGCCGAGGGCACCGCAGGCATGCGGTGTCCGCGACCGAGGACACAGGACGGGACCACCGTGTCCGGGCCGGCCCGGCAGCGTACGGAGTGATCAGCGAACAGCCGGTTCGCGGACCGACAGGAGGAGGACCTCATGGCCACCGCACGAGAGATCATGACCCCCGGCGCGGAATGCGCCGGCGTCGACGACTCGATACGGACCGTCGCCCACAAGATGGCGGACCTCAAAGTCGGCGCCCTGCCGGTCTGCGGCAAGGACGAGCGGCTCAAGGGCGTGATCACCGACCGCGACATAGTGATCAAGGTGCTGGCCGCCGACCGGGACCCGGCGAGTACGACCGCCGGTGAGCTGGCGCAGGGCGAGGCCGTGACCATCGGAGCCGACGACGAGGCCCAGGAGATCCTGCGCACGATGAGTTCCCACAAGGTGCGGCGGCTGCCCGTCATCGACGGGCATGTGCTCGTCGGCATGGTCGCCCAGGCCGACGTCGCGCGCTCCCTGCCGGCGTCGGAGGTCGGCGCTCTGCTCGAAGCGCTTTCCTCGGACTGAACACTGACGGCCGCCGGCCGGCATCTGTCCGGCACGTTCTTCGCCGCCCATGCGAGGTGAGGGACCCGGACGCGGGATCCGATGCGCCCCCACGCCCGCACCAGGGCGCCGCAGCTTCGGCCCGGACTGTCACACGCCCACTCAGTGCTCGTCCGACGCGGACTCCTGCGCCTCGGTGTTCGGTGTCAGCGCGTCGCCCTCACCGTGCTCGCTGTCCTCGTGGTCGCCGGGGCGGACTTTCCGTGCCGCCCGCTTCGCCTCCTCGGCCACCTCTTCTCCGGCGGTGCGGGGGGCGGCGTCGTGCGGAGCGTGGTTCCCGTCGCGGCTCATGAGTGGTTCCTTTCCTCTTCCTCTGTGACTCGCTCGGCCAGGTGGGTGTCCATCCGTCCCGTGCGCCGACTGCTCACCGGTACCCTCGACCCCCGCCTCCGACACCTTTCCGCGCTCGCGCCGGCCGGACCCGCACGGGATACCCGTCCCGCGTCATTCACCCGGGCTGACGAGCAGCAGGGCGATGTCGTCCCCCGGGGTGGGTGCGTGCCGGACGAGGGTGTCGGCCATGCCGTCGAGGTCGGCCGGATCCCCGTGCTCAAGGAGTCCGGCGAGGGCGGCCGTGGCGTCCTCGATGTCGACTCCGGGAGCTTCGACGAGCCCGTCGGTGTAGAGGGCGAGCACGCAGCCGGGCGGCAGCGGGAACTCCTGTGCCGCGTATTTCGCGTCCGACTGGATGCCGAGCAGGAGGCCGGGTGGGACGCGGAGGAGTTCAATGCGCCCGTCGGCATGCCGGAGGAGGGGCGGGGGGTGGCCCGCCGTGGCGAGGCAGCCCCGGTGACGGGCGAGGTCGAGGTGGACGTAGACGCAACTCGTGAAGAGGTCCGGGTCGAGGTCGGTGAGCAGGCGGTTGGTGCCGGCCAGGACGACGTCGGGGGACGCGCCCACGGTGGCGTGGGCGTGCACCGCGGTACGGACCTGGCCCATGAGAGCGGCGGCGTCGACGTTGTGTCCCTGCACGTCGCCGATGGTGGCGCCGACCGTGTGCTCGTCGAGGCGGATGAGGTCGTAGAAGTCACCGCCGATGCCCAGGCCCCGGGCGGCGGGCAGGTAGCGGGCGGCGACCCTCAGGCCGGGGACCCGGGGGAGCGTGTGCGGCAGCAGGGCGGACTGCAGGCGGTGGGCCAGGTGGTGTTTGGAGTCGTACAGGATGGCGCGGTCCAGGGCCTGCCCGACGAGACCGGCCAGGGAGGTGAGAACCGCGCGTTCGCCGGGCGGGAACACGTGTGTCTGCGCGTAGGCGAGGAGGAGGGAGCCGATGGGGCGGCCGGACGCGATCAGCGGCAGGAAGGCCCATGAGGCCATCCCGTCCTCGTGCCGGGTCGACGGGTAGGCGCGCTGGAGTTCGTCGAAGGTCGTGAAGAAGCCCGGGACCCCGGTGGTCAGGACCTCGCTGCCGGGGACATGGGAGTTCAGCGGGATCGCGTCCAAGCGGTCCACGATGGCGGCGGGGTAGCCCCGCTGCCCGACGAGCTTCAAGCGGCCGTTCTCCGCGGTCATGAGCACCATGGCCTGTGCGTCCAGAGCGGGCAGCAGCTGGTCCGCGGTCTGCTCGACCACGTCCTGCACGCCGACGGCCTCGGTCAGGGTGCCGGCCAGGTGCATCAGGTGATAGAGCACGGTGGCGCGGCTGGGGCCCGCGGTCTGTACGCGCGGGGGCGAGGCCGGACTCCCTGCCGGGTCGCTGAGCGTGATGCGGACACTGATGCCGGAAGGGTCCGGGTACAGCTCGAATGCCAGCCACACGTCCGGGGGGCGAAGAGTGGTGAACGACTGAGGCCGGCGGCTGACCAACGCCGCCCGGTAGCGGTCCTCGACGTGGGGGGTGTCCATCCAGGGCAGCGCCTCCCACGGCAGCGCGCCCAGCAGGGTGGTCACATCGGCGCCGAGGAGCGCGGCGGCGGCCGGGGTGATGAAGGTGATGCGGCCGTGCATGTCCAGCGCGCAGGACCCGCCCGGCAGCCGGTCGACGAACGCGGACAGCTCTGACGCCTCGCCGGGGGAGGGGGTGCGTCCGGCCGGCGGTGGCAGTGTCAGCGGGCGGTCGGCGGGCCGCGGCGGATCACCGCGGTCCGTCGCCTCCCGCAGGAGACGGCCCAGGCGCCGGCAGCCCGACTCGATGGCGTCGCGTTCTTCGGCGCTCAGGTGCGGGGGATGCGTCCCGGGAAACAGGAGGACCAGGCCGCCCTCGACCTCGGGCCCGGCGGCCACCGGGGCGGCGGACAGCGCGAAGTCGTACGGCAGTACGAGCGCGGGGCGGGGGTAGCGGCGTGCCATCTCCTCCTGACCGGCGATCCAGATCAGATCCCCCTCGCGCACGGCATCGGCCACCGGCATCGCATCGGTCAGCCCCACCCGCCTCCACGGAGCTGCCATCGCTTGCGGGACCCCGGCCGCCATGGTCAGCCACAACGCGTTGTCGCCGGGAACGAGCACGTACAGCAGCCCTCCGAACGCGCCGGCTTCGCGGATCACGGCTGCCATAGCGGTTTCCATCAGCGACCCCCCTGCGTCCACAGCTGCGGCGTCGCCCGCCCGGGCTCGCTCGTCGAGGCCTGCTGACGCCTCGACGAGGCATGCCCCCTCGCGGCGGTGCGCGCGCGCGTGCCGGCGGGCCGGGGTGAACGGCGCGGGTCGGCCCTGTCCTCTCGGGCGGCGTCGGCGGCCTGCGGGCGCGCGGACCGGGCCGGTCGGCTGGGTTCAGGGAACCAGAAGAGGGCGCCGTGCCCGTCGCGCACGGGCAGGGCTGCCGGACACCAGGCACGCCAACAAACGCCCATATGCGGACCATACGCCCCCGCACGCAGGTCGGCATCCGGCGTCGCAGAGGCGGATTCCGTAGGCGTCGACCGGCCGGGCGAGCGGGGCGTCGCCTCTTACGGTGATCGGGCCCGCTTCCGGTGACCGTCCCCCTTTCCCCGGTGGCGCGGTGACGACAGGGGGAGGATTCTCTGTCCCTGGCAGGATGTCTAGCGTTGCTATGATGCGGTCATGTCCGTCATCAGCGAGCGCCGCGCACGTGAACGCGCCCACCGACATCAGCTGATCATCACCGCCGCGCGGGAACTCGCGGAGGCCGAAGGCTGGGAGGCGGTGACGACCCGTCGCCTGGCCGAACGGGTCGAGTACAGCCAGCCGGTGCTGTACAGCCACTTCAACGGCAAGGACGCGATCGTGAGCGCCGTCGCCGTGGACGGATTCGGCGAGCTCGCCGCCCATCTCAGCAGCGCACGGCAGGCCGCCCCCGAACCGGGAGGGGCCCTGCGCGCCGTCTGCCGCGCCTACCTGGCGTTCGCGACCGAGCGCCCCGCCCTGTACCAGGCCATGTTCATGCTGCCCACCGACCTGAAGTTCGCGAGCGCCGATACGCCGCCCCCGCTGCGGGCCGCTTTCGACGCGCTCGCCGACTGCTTTCCCCGCGGCGACGAGCGCCGCGAACTGTTCGCCGAAGTCGTCTGGAGCGCCCTGCACGGCATGGCCGTCCTGTCGGACAGCGGCCGTATCCCGCCGGAGGGACAGGAGGAACGGCTCGACATCCTCATCGCCGGGATCGCCGGCGCGGAATGAGGCCGTACGTCTCCGTGAGCTGACGGCCGGTGGAGCGGCCTCGTGAGAACGCCGCACGAGGCCGCTCCACCGGCCGCACACCGGGGGTCCGCCTCGACGTAGCCCCGCCTCGTCGCCGCGGCCGCCGGTCTCACTCCGTCTGGGAGAGCGGCCTCGCGATGTCCTCCAGGGAGCGCTGCTCGGCGTTGACCGCGAGGAAGGCCGCGACGATGCCTGCCGCGCACATCAGCCCGGCGCCGATGCAGAAGGCGAGGGCCGTGTCGCCCGGCACGCCCGATTCGGTGAGGTCGGCGAAGATGAGCGGGCCGCTGATCCCGCCGACCGCCGTGCCGATCGCGTAGAAGAAGGCGATGGCCATGGCCCTGGTCTCCATCGGGAAGACCTCGGAGACGGTCAGGTAGGCGCTGCTCGCTCCCGCCGAGGCGAAGAACAGCACGACGCACCAGCAGGCGGTGAGGGTGTTGGCGGTGAGCGAGCCCCGGTCGAAGAGCCAGGCCGTGATAAAGAGCAGGATGCCCGGCAGGATGTACGTGGCGGCGATCATGACGCGCCGCCCGATCGTGTCGAACAGCTTGCCGAGCACGAGCGGGCCGACGAAGTTGCCGGCCGCGATCACCGCGAAGTAGTAGCCGGTGTGGCCGCTCTCGACGTCGAAGAACGTCGTGAGGATCGCGCCGAAACCGAAGGTGATCGCGTTGTAGAGGAACGCCTGCCCGATGAACAGGGACAGGCCGAGGACCGCGCGCTTGGGGTAGCTGCGGAAGACGGTCTTCGCGATGAGCCCGAAGCCGATGCTCTTGCGCTGGTGGATCGTGATCTCACCGGCCGGGGGCGGCAGCTTCTCGTGCTTCTCCTCCTCGATCTCCCGCTCGACGGAGTCGACGAGCTGGTCGGCCTCCTCCCCGCGCCCGTGGATGAACTGCCACCGCGGACTCTCCGGCACGTGCCGCCGTACCAGCAGGATCACGAGGCCCAGGACGACGCCCAGGGCGAAGGTGAGCCGCCAGCCCAGGTCCTTCGGGAAGTAGTCCGTGTTCAGCATGACGATCGACAGCAGCGCGCCGCCGACCGCGCCCAGCCAGTAGCTGCCGTTGATGATGAGATCGACCCGGCCCCGGTACTTCGAGGGGATCAGCTCGTCGATCGCCGAGTTGATGGCCGCGTACTCCCCGCCGATGCCGAATCCGGTGAGGAAGCGGAAGAGGAAGAACCACCACGCGCTGAAGGACAGGGCGGTCATCGCGGTCGCGGCCAGGTACACCGCGAGAGTCACCATGAACAGCTTCTTGCGTCCGTACCGGTCGGTCAGCCAGCCGAAGACGAGCGCGCCCGCGCAGGCACCCGCGACGTAGAGGGCCGCCGCCAGGCCCGTGACCTGGGCGGACGTGATGGCCAGGCCCGAGCCGTCCTCCGACAGCCGGCTCGCGATGTTGCCGACGGTCGTCACTTCCAGCCCGTCGAGGATCCACACCGTGCCGAGGCCGATGACGATCATCCAGTGCCAGCGTGACCAGGGAAGCCGGTCCAGCCGCGCCGGGACGGCCGTCGTCAGGACGCCGACCCCGGAATCACCCGGCGCTGCCGCCTCGTCGTGCGGCCCGCCGCGCCGGTCAGGGCCCTCACGGCCCCGACGGGGGGCCGGCCCGCCGTCTGCACCGCCGATGCCGCTTCCCCTGTTTCCGGGCTCCTCAGATGCGGCGGGATGTGTCACAGCAGCTGTCTCCTCGTCCGGGCGGCGGGCGCGCACTGCGCGACCGCAGTGCATCCAATATCGATCAGGTGCCCGGGCGCCGCCGCCGCACACGTGGTGGCGCTCGTCCACCCGAGGTGCGCAGGGCGCGCGTCAGCGGGACCCGCACGGGGACGCGCGCTCTCCCGCTGCGAGGGCGCCGGACCGGCCGTACGGCTCCGGTCACCCCGCCCCCGGTCGTACGACCGGGAGCCCGGCCGTGAGCGCGGCCTCCACGAGCACCTCGCGCAGCATGGCCGGGGTGAGGCGGCCGGTGGACACGTTCCGCCGGCTCACGTGGTAACAGCCGAAGACCGTCAACGGGACAGTGCCACCGTCCGTGGACGCCAAGGCCGTCCGTACGCCGTGGCCGAACGGCGGACGCGGGCGGGGCAGGTCCCAGCCCGCCTGCCGCAGGGCCGGCAGGGCGGCTTGCCAGCCGAAGCCGCCCAACACGACGACGGAGCGAGCCGTCGGCCGCAGCAGCCGCAACTCCCGGGCCAGCCAGGGGCGGCAGGTGTCGCGTTCCCCGGTCGTGGGGAGATTGGCGGGCGGTGCGCAGTGGACGGGCGAGGTCACTCTGACCCCGTAGAGCTCCAGTCCGTCGTTCAGATGCGTCGCCGTGGGCCGGGAGGCGAGGCCGATCTCGTGGAGCGTCGCGAACAGCAGGTCACCGGCCTGGTCACCGGTGAACATCCGGCCGGTGCGGTTCGCGCCGTGCGCGGCGGGGGCCAGTCCCGTGATCACGAGGGGGGCGGTCGCCGGGCCGAACCCGGGCACCGGGCGTCCCCAGTACTCCCAGTCACGGAACGCGGCGCGTTTGGTGAGAGCGGTCTCCTCGCGCCAGGCGACGAGACGCGGGCAGGCGCGGCACGACACCAGCCGGGCATCCAGATCTGCCAACGTGCGGGAATCGGCGGCGGCCGATTCCGGGTAGTCCTCGGTGCTGGACATGATCGACCCCGTTCCGGAGCGGTGGGCGGCTCGTATGCGACGGTCGTGGCCTCCAGGGAAAGACGACCGGGATCAGGGCACAGGATAGGGCCGGCACGGAGAGCGGGGCCGGTCGCCGTCGGCCTCGCGGGTGGAGAGGACGGGGAGAATCGCCCCGGTTTCGCACGCCGTGCGGGGCGTTTACGTGCGAGAGTCTCCAGGAGCGGCCATGAGGCGGTGTCCGACCGACGGGTCAGGGACCGGGCGCGCCGTACTCCGGTCCGTGGGTCCGTGGCCGAGCGACAGGTCCGTCCGGCGGGATGAACGGCGAGTGAGGCGGCAGCATGACGAACCGCATCTGCACGGTGGGCCATTCGACCCGCGCGTTCGACGACATGCTGGAGCTGTTGCGGACCAACGAGATCAGCTGTCTGGTCGACGTCCGCTCGTTCCCCTCGTCGCGGAAGTTCCCGCAGTGGAACCAGCAGGAGATCATGGACGCCCTGCCTCCCGGCATCGCGTACCGGTGGATTCGTGAGCTGGGCGGTCGACGGCACACGCCCAAAGGCGTGCCGAGCGTGAACGGGGCATGGCGGGTCAAGGCCTTTCGTGACTACGCCGACTACATGGCGAGCGACGACTTCGAGCGCGGGCTGCACGAGTTGCTGGACGTGGCCGCGCGCGAACGGCCGGCGATCATGTGCAGCGAAGCCGTCCCGTGGCGCTGTCACCGCAGACTGATCACCGACGCACTGATCGTCGCGGGCGCGGAGGTCGTGCACATCATGTCCCCGACGACGGCGAAGCCGGCGGTCCTGAACGAGCACGCGGAAATCCGGAACGGGCACCTGGTCTACCCGCCCGAGGGCTCCTGACCGCGTGCGCAGGCGCTTCGCCCGTCAGCTCTGCGGCTGTCAGCGCCGACCGCTGACTGCGACGGCAGTCGGGGCGAGCCGGCCGCAGCTCAGCGGGGCTCCGGCATCATGTCACGGCGCCCGGGACCGAGGCGGCGCCGCCCCGGACGGCGCCGGGGACGGAGGCGGCGCCGGAGACGGTGAACAGGGCGCCGCTCGGATCGCGGATGATGTAGGCGTCCTTCGAGCAGCCGAGCGGGGGAGGGGCGGGCGAGGCCACGCCGCCCGCCGCGTCGGCTGCCTCCGCGGTCGCGCGGCTGTCCGCCACGTGGAAGTCCACGACCCACCTCGGCCGCATCGTCGGGTCCGGGGCCGATTCGATGCCGCCGCCCCGCAACGTGGCCACGGTGTGACCGGCCACCTGCACCACGACGTGATCCTGCGCGTAGTCCACGGTGCATCCGCCGCTCGACTTCGCCCAGTCGAAGATCTCGGCGTAGAAGATGGCCGCCTCGAACGCGTGGCGCGTCATGAGGTCCAGGCGTGCGGGGGCACTGCCCTGCCCCACCGTCCAGGCGAGGGCGGGGCCCTCCCAGAATCCGAAAGCCGCCCCGTCACGGTCGGCGGCGAGGGCGGCACGCCCACCGCCCAGCCGCGCGGGACCGACGGCGAGCGTGGCGCCCCGCTCCCTGACACGGTCCGCGGTCTCGTCGGCGTCGGCCACGGCGAAGTACGGCGTCCAGCGGGCGGGAAGACCCTGGCTGTGGCAGTACCCCATCCCTGCGACCGGCTCGCCCTCCGCCACGGCGACCGAGAAGTCGCGCCCGAGGGAACTGTCGCGGAATTCCCATCCCATCACCCGCGCGTAGAAGGACCGGGCCGCGTCGGGGTCGGGCGTCACCAGGCTCACCCAGCAGGGCGCGCCGGTCTCCGGCATCGTCGTTCCGAGGGCCGGCATCGAAGACTCCTAGGGTGGGGGCGGAGGAAAGTGGAGGCGGAAACAGCCCACTCGAACCCGCGGACCGTCCTCGCTTCCCTTGCCGCAGTCGCCTGACCGGTGGCTCTCCCCTCCAACTGTGCGCACGGGCGGAACTTCCGCGCACTCGGGCCGCGTCCCGCGCACCGCACATTCACCTGCGGACACGGAGCGTCGCCTCATCGTTGCCGGAGCAGCCGTCGCGGGCGGCTGACCGAGGCCTCAGGGACGACCGCCCCCCACGTCGTCCCGGGTGCCGCCCTCCACCTCCGTCCACCCACCGGGGCCCGGCGGTCACCCGAGCGGCGTGGCCCGCAGGCGCACTTCTGCTCCGGATGTCATGTTTTCGGAAATGAGCACACGGGGGCGGACGAAGACCGGCAGGCTCCCCGCCGGTCGTCGCGGAACTCTCCGTCGCCTCGTCGAGAAATGGCCCTGATGATGTCTGCTCGTACTCCCCGCACCCCCGACTCCGGCAGCAGGAGCCCGTCGCCCGAAGGGGCCGCGTCGGAAGGGGCCGCGTCCACCGCACAGCCGCCTATCGACGAGCCCAGGGCCGCGTGGGCGGTGGGCACCGTCATGGTCGTGACTCCGTGCTCGGCCCGGGACGCCAGGCGGGTACTGGGCGCGGCGGCGAAGACGGCGGGCATCACGTCGGCCGAGGTGGCGGCCGCCATGGCCGCCCACGCGCGGGGTGTCGCCATGCCGGCGCACGTGGAGCGGGCACTGCACCGCGCCGTCGCGGCGGCCCGCACCGTGTCGGCCCGGGCGGCCTGCGTCGGACTGATGCCGAGCCGTGCCCGGACGGCGGAGGTTCTGGCGGAGTTCCGCGGTTGCCAGTCCCGGCTGACCGCCGCTCCGTCCGACATGCGGGCGCGGCAGGCACTGGACGACGCCGCCTACACGCTGTGTGTGCTGCTGGGCAGGACCGGCGTGCACGACGCGGTGCTGGCGGCGGAACAGCACCTCGCCTCCCAGCCGTAGCGCGGGCCCGCCGCTGGCGCTCCCGGGCGGCCGGCCTCGCACTGATCAGATCCTGCGAGCCGTCCGGTGGCACAGCCGTCGAGGCGCGGGTCCGAGACGTGCAGGTCGAACCGCGTGCCGTGCCGCGAGGGTGGCTTCCCGGTGGGAACGAACCTTGCCTCTGGTGGGAACGTACCCGGCCCGGTGGAAGGAACCCAGCCCGGCGGAACGTACCCCGCCTCTGGTGGGAACGTACCTCGCCCGGTGGGAACGAACCCCGCCCTGAGGCGACCGCGCCGGACCGGGGGTCCTTCTGACGACCCACTATTCAAAGAGGTGAGCGGCGCGCCCGGTGGCTCAGCGGCTCACCGCTTTGAGGAGCTGCTCCTTGTTCATCGTCGAGCGGCCCTGCACGTTCTTCTTCTTGGCCTCTTCGTACAACTGGTCCCTGGTGCGTCCCTGAGCGCCCTTGTGCGAGCGCTCCCCGCCGCGCTGGGAGGCCGACTTCGGGTCGCCCGTGGACGTCTTGCTCGCCGTCTTGGCCTCACCCGAGCGGGCGCGCTCCTTGTTGACGGTACGGGCGGCCATCTCCTTCGCGCGCTCCTCCGACGCGCCGCGCTTCTCCGCGCTCTCCTTGACGTGCTCGTACTGACGCTCGCGCTTGGGGCTGGATCCTGCCGGCATGGCGCTCTCCTTCTGATGTTCGTTTCATCCTGTTATGCGCGTTCAAGGGCACACGGTCACGGGCGGCGGTGATGCCAAGCCGCCGTACATGCGGGTTGCCACTCGTCCACGTCCGAAACATGGCACCGCGGTCATGCGGGCGCCCATCGGGCCGTCCGCTCGGGTGACACGGCCGCAGGGCTCGCGCGGGGGAGTTCCGGGTACGCGAAGGGGTGTGGTGCACGCCGAACGAGTAAAATTAAGGCCGGTCGGCGGCCCCGGCGAACGACACAGCCCCGTGACGACTGCTCTCCCGGTGGCGGACCCGCGCGACGCCGGCCGCGCCGCCTGGTGGCTTCATCGGAGGTACCCCATGTCCCGGCAGGTGACGGTGCAGCGTCTGTTGGAGGAGCACGGGCGAACGTACGCTGAGGAAGCGGGAATCCGGCTCGGTGACACCCCGGCCCCGCTCTACCGGTTGCTCACGCTCTGTGTGCTGCTGTCCGTCCGCATCAAGGCCGACATCGCCGTCGCGGCGGCCCGGGAGTTGTCCGGAGCGGGGATGCGCACGCCGCGAGCGATGCTGAAGGCGTCCTGGCAGGACCGGGTGGATGCCCTGGGCCGCGCCCACTACCGCCGCTACGACGAGAGCACGGCCACCGCGCTCGGTGAGGGGGCGGAACTCCTGCTCGACCGGTATCGCGGGGACCTGCGGCGGCTGCGCGAGGAGGCCGGAGGAGATCCGGAGCGGATCCGCGCACTGCTGCGGGAGTTCCCTCGGATCGGGCCCGTGGGGGCGGACATCTTCAGCCGTGAGGCGCAGGGCATCTGGCCGGAGCTCCGCCCGGCGTTCGACGCCCGGGCCCGGGATGCCGCCGCCGGACTGGGGCTCCCGAAGACACCCGACGGGCTCGCCCGCCTCGTCGACGACGACGACCTTCCGAGGCTGGCGGCCGCGTTGGTCAGGGTCGGACTGGGCAAGTGAGCCGCGTGGGCCTGGACGGCACCCGGCAGGAGCCGCGCGGGTCCGGACCGAACGGGCAGGTGAGCCGGGCGGGCCCGGACGGCACCGGGCAGGAGCCGCGTGCCTCCGGACCGACCGGGCAAGTGAGTCGCGTGCGTGGCAGGGCAGGCGGCGAAGGTGAGCGCCGGCCGATCCCCTGCGGGAGGCGCGTCCTGGCGCAGGATCAGCTCGTCGACCAGCCCAGCCGGTAACTCGGTCATGGAGCGCCCCGCCCCTTGGCGTCCCCGCCCCTGCCCGCAGCGGCTTCCCGGGTGGCCGTGACGGCTTCCGCCGAGCCGGTCGTGCGCAGTCCCCGGCGGCCAGCCGTCCGCGGTGCCCGGTCGGCCGGTCGTCGGCCGCCTCGGCGTGCGGCGATGAGCGAGCCCGATGCTCCCCGATGCTCATGGCGAAGAGCGGCGCCTCGGGTGCGGGGCGCCGTCGCCGCGCCACCTCGTCCGGCCACCGGCCGATGTGCATGAACTGGACAAACGGAGGGAAGTCGCCGGCGTGGCCGACGCCGGTCTTCCGTCGTTTCCCGGCCGTTCAACTCGCCGCCCCTGGCAGGGGTATGTGCCGCCCCTAGTGTCCCTCGTGGTCATTCCAGGAAGGGACTCATGGACACTCTCCCCGCCATCCGGGCTCGCGGGATCACCAAACGCTTCGGTGATGTCATCGCTCTCGACGGCGTCGATCTGGATGTGGCGCAGGGACAGGTCCACGGCTTGGCCGGGCCCAACGGCGCCGGGAAGACGACGCTGCTCGGCCTCCTGCTGGGTCTCGCCGCCGCCGACGGCGGCCGGCTCGAGATACTGGGTACGCCGGTCGGACGCGCCCTCGTCGCTCCCGAGGGGGTCGCCGGGTTCGTGGACGGGCCGGGGCTCTACCCCTCGCTCACCGCACGGCAGAACCTGGCCGCGCTGGCCGCCCTGCGCGGCCGCGACGCGCCGGCCGTGGGGATCGACGACGCGCTCGGCCAGGTCGGCCTCACGGATGTCGCCGACGACCGGGCCCGCGGCTTCTCCCTCGGTATGCGTCAGAGGCTCGGTCTCGCCGCCGCGCTCCTCACCAAGCCCCGGCTTCTTGTGCTCGACGAGCCCTCCAACGGCCTCGACCCGGCCGGGAAGAAGCACATTCACGGAGTCCTGAGCCGCCTCGCGGCCGAGGGCACCGGCGTCGTGCTCTCGAGCCACCGCATGGATGACCTGGAGGCACTGTGCTCCCGGGTCACCATCCTCGCCACGGGACGCGTCGTCTTCTCCGGCCCGCTGAGCCGACTGGCCGCCGAGAACCGCGAGCTCGAGTACCGGGTGCTCACCTCCGACCCCAGGGCCGCCCGTGAACTCGCCGCGGGCACGACGGGAATCCAGGTCGTCGACGACGGCACGACCCGCCCCGACGAAGAGGGGTTCGCCGTACGCACCCTGGTACCCGCCCTCGACGAACTGGTGGTGCGACTTGTGCACGCGGGCATCGCCCTGCGCGAGCTGGCCCCTGTGGTGTCACCGCTCGAGGCCGCCTTCCTGGCCCTCACCGAGCAGCAGGAGACCGTCCGATGACCGCAGCCGCGACCGCCACCCCGAGCGCGACCGCAGCACCCGTCCGCAACGCCCCCGCACGCGCGGTCCCGTTGGCGCGCGTCTACCGCTTCGAACTGGTCAAGCTCCTCTCGCAGTGGCGGATCCGCCTGGTGATCCTCGCCTGCTGGATCGCCCCGGCGCTCTTCGTGGCTGCGGTGAGCCGGCAGAGCAGCCTCCCCGTCGACACTTTGTTCGGCCGCTGGATGCACGCCACCGGGTGGGCCGGTCCGCTGGTGGTGCTCGGATTCGCGGGCACCTGGGCGCTCCCGCTGCTGACCTCGCTCGTCGCGGGCGACGTGTTCGCCTCCGAGGACCGGCTCGGCACCTGGCGCCACCTGCTGGTGGCCGTCCGGTCTCCTCGGCGGATCTTCGTGGCGAAGGCGCTGGCCAGTCTCACCGTGATCCTCCTTCTCGTGGCCGGGCTCGTCTGCTCCAGCGCGGCCGGCGGGGTCATGGCGGTCGGCAACCGGCCGCTGGTCGGCCTCGACGGCCACCTGCTGAGCGCCGGGGACGCCGCGGCGAGGGTGCTGCTCGCCTGGGTCTGCGTCCTCGCTCCGACGCTGGCCCTCGCCGCCATCGGGCTCCTGGGCTCCGTCACGCTGGGACGCTCCCCGATGGGGCTTCTGCTGCCCGCGCTCGTCGCGCTCGCGATGCAACTCGTCCAGATGCTGCCGCTGCCCGTCGCGGTGCGTCTCGCCCTGCCCGGCTACGCGTTCACCGCGTGGAACGGTCTTTTCACGAGCCCCGGACAGCTCGGCCCGCTCGTGACCGGGACGGTGGTCAGCCTCGTCTGGGCCGTGACCGCGACGGCTCTGGCGTATCTGCTGTTCATGCGCCGCGACTTCACCAATCTGACGGACGGGGCCTCGCCCCGCCTCGCGATCACCGCCGGGGCCCTGCCCCTCGCCGCACTGCTCGCCGCCACGGTCGGGGTGGTCGCCGGGACGACCTCGGCCGGCGGCTCCGGGATCGAGCAGAACAAGGTGCAGCGCTCCGTGGCCACGGCGTTCGCCCACCTGTACCGCCAGCAGGCGGGCTGGCTCCACCGGCCGGACGTCACCGAGGAGCGGTTGCGGGCCACGGCCGCCTGCACCAAGGGCGACGTGTCGGACGGCGCGCAGGGGGCGGGCAACGACTGGCGCTGCGTCGTCTCCTGGCACCTCCCCGACGTCGCGGCCACCGGGACGGCGGTCTACCAACTCGATGTGACCCCGGACGGCCGTTTCATGGCCGACGGCGACGGCCCGAAGGAAGTGAACGGCTACTTCCTGGTACGGACCTCCGCCGGGGACACACCGAACCCGCTCTGGCAGTTCGACGGCAATGTCGAACTGCTCGGTACGACGAAGGGATGACCCCATGCAGGTAACACGCCGCAGGCGTGCCGAGAGGGACCGTTCCGGCCTTCGCGGCAGACGCGTCGGCAGGATCCCCCTGGTCACGGCAGGCATCACGGCCGTCGCCGTCGCTGCCGCCGGAACCGCCTTCGCGAAGACACAGCAGTTCGGCGTCGAACAGGTGGGCCAGACCACCCGTCAGGGCCAGGTCATCTCCAGCGACCAGCACATCGCCCCCTACGGCGAGCGCCTGGTGATCAACAACGGCAAGATCATGTCGTCCTCGGTCAGCCCGGACGGCACCCACCTCGCGGCGTCGGTCACCGACGGCGGTGCCGCGCTGTCGATCGTGGACCTGAAAAGCTGGAAGGTGCAGCAACTCGTCAGCAACGCGGCGTCGTCGACTCCACGCATCGCCAGCAACTCGGTCGGCCAGGAGGGCCCCACGTACTCGCCCGACGGCCGGCAGCTGTGGCTGGGCCAGCCCGACGGCTACACCCGGTTCCGGGTGAATCCGGACGGCGGCGTCGCCGAGCCGACGTCCGTCACGATCCCGGCGGACGGGCCCCGACACGCGCTTGCGGGCGAGGCGGTGTTCTCGCCGGACGGCACCACCGTGTACGGCGCGCTCAACGGCCAGAACCGGGTGGTCGCCATCGACGCGGCGACCGGGGCCGTCAAGCAGAGCTGGGCCGTGGGCATTGCGCCGCGCGACATGGTCCAGGTCGGCGGCAAGCTCTATGTCAGCAACGAGGGCGGACGCCCGGCGAAGCCCGGCGAGACCACGATCAACAGCTACAACACGCCGGTTCCGGCCGACCCGGTGACCGCGGCCACCACCACCGGCACGGTCAGCGTCATCGACCTGGAGAAGCCGGCCGCCGCCGTCACCAGCATAGGCGTCGGGCTGCACCCGACGGCGATGTACGCCAAGAAGGGGGCGCTGTTCGTCACCAACACGGCCACCAACGACGTGTCGGTCATCAGGACCGCCGACGACAAGGTCGTGCAGAC
The DNA here is from genome assembly GCF_040630435.1 of Streptomyces sp. NPDC005803. NCBI lineage: Bacteria > Bacillati > Actinomycetota > Actinomycetes > Kitasatosporales > Streptomycetaceae > Streptomyces > Streptomyces sp. NPDC005803. Next base: position 217,565 of record NZ_JBEXXO010000010.1, read on the forward strand.
CATCGCCACCCGGCCGTGGCCCGAGGCGTCGGTGGGTTACGAGCCCGACGCCGTGACGCTCACCGACGACGGCCACCTGCTGGTGACGCTCGGCCGGGCGAACGCGGTCGCCGTCTACCGGTACACGAGCCCGCAGGAGCCGGTCGCTTACGTCGGCCTGCTTCCGACGGACTACTTCCCCGCGGAGATCGCCACCGTGGGCGATCAGGTGCTCGTCTCCCACACCCGCGGCATCGACGCACGCCGGCCCACCACCGGCGCCGGGCACGCCACCCACGACACGACGTCGAGCCTCACCCGGTTCACACTGCCCGACGACAAGACCGTCACGTCCCGGACGGGCACGGTCTTCCAGCAGAACGGCTGGACCCACGGCTCGGTCAAGGTCGCCCAGGGCAGAAGCAAGGCGAAGCCGGTGCCGGTGCCCGCGCGGCTCGGCGATCCCTCGACGATCAAGCACGTGTTCATGATCGTCAAGGAGAACCGGACCTACGACCAGGTCCTCGGTGACATCCCCCAGGGCAACGGCGACCCGTCGCTGACGCAGTTCGGGGAGAACGTCACACCGAACCAGCACGCGCTCGCGCGGCAGTTCGGCCTCTACGACAACACCTACGACATCGGCACGAACTCCGCCGAGGGCCACAACTGGCTGATGCAGGCCGACAACCCCGAGTACACGGAGTCCTCCGCCGGTGAGTACCTGCGCAGCTACGACACCGAGGACGACGCCCTCGGTCACCAGCGGACCGGCTTCATCTGGACCGGTGCGCAGGCCGCAGGCAAGTCCGTGCGGAACTTCGGCGAGTTCCAGCAGTTCCTGACCAAGCCGGCGGGTTCGAGCTGGCAGAACCTGTACTGCGACAGCAAGAACATGGAGGCGACGGGGCAGGGGACCGCCTACCCGATGGTCTCGTCCTCCCCGATCCCGTCGCTCAACGGCGTGTCGGTGCACGGCTTCCCGAAGTTCGACACCAGTGTCCCCGATGTCTACCGGTACGGGATCTGGAAGCAGGACTTCGAGAAGAACGGGCCCGCGAACCTCAACATGTTCTGGCTGTCCAGCGACCACACCGGCGGCCCGGCCAACGCGGCCGCCCAGGTGGCCGACAACGACCTCGCGGTCGGCAGGATGGTCGACGAGATCTCCCACAGCCCGTACTGGAAGGACTCCGCGATCTTCGTCGTCGAGGACGACTCCCAGGCCGGCCTCGACCACGTCGACGGCCACCGGGCCCCCGTCCAGATCATCAGCCCCTACGCCCGGCGCGGAGTCGTCGACAGCCACTACTACACCCAGATCACGATGATCCGGACCATCGAGCAGATCCTCGGGATCCACCCGATGAACCAGAAGGACAGCGCCGCCACCCCGATGACCGCGGCGTTCACCAAGAAGGCGGACCTCACGCCCTTCGACGCCCTCGCCAACCGGACCCCGCTGACCGACGGACTGGCGACCCCGCCCGCCTGCGGCCTCGACACACCGGCACCCCAGAACCCCCGTGCCGCGGCCGTCCCGGCGGCGAAGGTCCCTGCGGACATGCGGCCGCTCGCGGCGCGGTGGAGCGACTGGAAGTCGCGGCAGCGGCTGAGCGGCCCCCATGCCGTGCCCGACTACGCGAACCCCGCGCAGATGAACCACTTCACGTGGTACGAGACGCACAACTGGAAGCAGCCCTACCCCGGCGAGCGGAAGATCTTCGCCCCCGAGGACGTACCGGGCGCCTTCATCCCGTCGTCGGATTCCGACGGCTGATCCGCGGGAGCTGACCCCGACACACGGGCCTACGGGGCCGGCCGGTGCGACCGGCCGGCCCCGTAAGCCGTTCCCGGGAGCTCCCGCGACCGGATCCCGCCACCGGGCGGAAGACGGCCGGCGGGCCCGGCTACGGTGGGGCCGCATGACGCACACCGGCACCACCGAGACCGAGATCACCGCGGAACTGGTACGGGAACTGCTGCGCGACCAGCACCCCGACCTGGCCGGTCACCCTGTGCGGCTCGGCGCGCGCGGCTGGGACAACCAGGTGTGGAGGCTGGGCGACGACCTCGCTGTCCGGCTTCCCTGGGCGACGCGGTCGGCCGACGCCCTGCTGCGCGAGGAACACACCTGGCTTCCGGTTCTCGCCCCCGCCCTTCCGCTCCCGGTGCCCGTCCCGCAGCGCCTCGGTGAGCCCTCCGAGCGGTTCCCGCGGCCCTGGATCGTCACCACCTGGGTGCCGGGTGAGCCTGCCGACCGCGCTCCCGCCACCGAGGCCACGGACGCGGCGGACGCCCTGGCCGGCTTCCTGACGGCTCTTCACCTCCCCGCCCCTGACGCGGCGCCCGTCGGCCGTTTCGGTCGCGGCGGGTCGCTGTCCGGCCTCTCCGGCGAACTCCTCGGGACGCTCGCCTCGGCCGCGCGACAGGGGCTGGTCCCCGACCCGGACGCCGTCCGCGCGGTCTGGGAGGACGCCGTCACCGCGCCCGAGTGGACCGGCCCGGCGCTGTGGCTCCACGGTGACCTGCATCCGGCCAACGTCCTCACCGCGGACGGCACCCTCTGCGGCGTCATCGACTTCGGTGATCTCTGCTCGGGAGACCCGGCCTGCGACCTCGCCGCCGCCTGGGTGCTGCTGCCGGACGACGGAGTCGAGCGCTTCCACGACGCCTACCGGCCGGCCGCGGACGCGGCGACCCGGCGCCGCGCCCGCGGCTGGGCCGTGCGGCAGGCCCTGAGCGGCGTCCTCATCGCGGACGCCGGCGTCCACGGCCGCCCCGGCGGAAAGCCCACCTGGGGCCCGCCCGCCCAGGCCGCACTGCGACGCCTCGTCGCGACAGCCGCCTGAGCGTCCGGCCGAGCGCGGAACCCGCGCCGGCCGGACGGCACCCGCGCTCGCCCGTACCGCACGAGCGGCAGCGCGCCGGACACCTGGGGCGCGGAACCCGGTGCGTCAGGGCCGGCTGGTCAGGTAACCGCCCATGGAGGTGAAGTACTCCGTCGCGGGCATCTCCCGGCCGTCCTCGGTGCGGACGCGCGTGAGGGCCAGCCCGTGGTTGCGGCCGGTGCGGGCGTCCGCACCGGCGACGATCACCACGCCCTCTCCCTCACGGTAGAAGACGCGGCCGGGCGTTCCCCCGTAGCGGCCCTGGGAGACCACCGCCGCGAGGACCTCCAGACGCCGGCCCTTGTGGAAGGCGAAGGCACTGGGGTACGGCTCCGACTGGGCGCGTACGAGCCGTTCGAGGTCCTGCGCCGGCCACGTCCAGTCGATGCGGATGTCCTCGACGGAGCGCTTGTGGAAGAAGCTCGCCCGCGAGCGGTCCTGCGGGGTGAACTCCGTCTGCCCGCCGGCGATGAGGTCGAGCGCCCCGGTGGTGACGGGGGCGATGAGTTCGACGGTCTTGTGGAAGAGGTCGGTGGCGGTGTCCGCCGGTCCGACCGGAACCGCCTCCTGCCGGACGATGTCGCCGGCGTCGAGTTCGTCGTTCATCATGTGCGCGGTGACGCCCACCTCGCGCTCGCCGTTGATCAGGGCCCAGATGAGGGGCGAGAAGCCGGCGTACTTCGGCAGCAGCGAGTCGTGGATGTTCAGCGTGCCGTGGCGGGGGAGGGCGAAGATGCGCGGAGGGATCCAGGTCCGCCAGTTGTTGGCCACGATGATGTCCGGGGCGGCCTGCGTGAGGCGCTCGAACAGCTCGTCGTCGTCGGGGCGGTTGCGGATCAGAACCGGAACGCCGTGCTCTTCGGCGAGGTCGGCGACGGAGTCGCTCCAGATCTTCTCGTACGCGTGGTCGCTCTTGGGATGGGTCACGACCAGCACCACGTCGTGTTCGGAGTCCAGGAGGGCTTGCAGGGTGCGGTGCCCCCAGGTCTGGTAACCGAACATGACGACCCGCATAGGGGTTCCTCCTCAGCGTAGGGACGAGCGAGAGTCAGTAAAGCAAGGCTTACCTAATGTCGCAACGGGCTGTTGTCTCGCCGCAGTTGGCCGGTCCATTCGCCTCCTGTTGGCCGGTTCCGGTCTATCGACAGCACCTGAGGATTAGCTTAGGCTCACCTAAGTTCTCCCGGGTCGCTCGTTCGGCGTACCCGGTCATCGCGCTTTCCCCGCACCTGGCAGGCGGCTTCCCCTCACGATGGGAGTGACATGTCACAGGTTCTTCCTGGCGACGCACCACCGGTCCACGACCTCATCGGCATCGGCTTCGGGCCGTCCAATGTGGCCATGGCGATCGCGGTCAGCGAGCACAACGCACGCAGCGGAACCCAGGAGGCGGTCAGCGCCCACTTCTTCGAGCAGCAGCCGCGATTCGGCTGGCACCGCGGCATGCTCATCGACGACGCGACCATGCAGGTCTCCTTCCTCAAGGACCTGGTGACGCTCCGGAACCCGGCCAGCGAGTTCAGCTTCCTGTGCTACCTGCAGAGCAAGGGGCGGCTGATCGACTTCATCAACCACAAGAACCTCTTTCCGCTGCGGGTGGAGTTCCACGACTACTTCGAGTGGGCCGCGGCGCGGGTCGGCCGCCTGGTCTCCTACGACCAGGAGGTCGTCGGCGTCACGCCCGTCGTCCAGGACGGAGCCGTCGAGTACCTGGACGTGACGGTCCGGTCGGGGGAGGGGCTCACGGTGCACCGCGCCCGCAACCTCGTCATGGGCACCGGGCTGCGCCCCCTCCTGCCGGAGGGGGTCGAGCGCGGCGAACGCGTCTGGCACAACTCCGAACTGCTGGCGAAGGTCGACGCGTTGGAGGCGGCCACGCCCTCGCGGTTCGTGGTCGTGGGTGCGGGGCAGAGCGCCGCGGAGAACGTCGCCTATCTGCACCGCCGCTTCCCCGGGGCCGAGGTCTGCGCGGTCTTCTCCCGCTACGGCTACAGCCCCGCCGACGACAGCAGCTTCGCCAACAAGATCTTCGACCCGGGGGCCGTCGACGAGTACTTCGCCGCTCCCGAAGGCGTCAAGCGCAGACTGATGGACTACCACGGCAACACCAACTACTCCGTGGTGGACATCGACCTCATCGACGACCTGTACCGCCAGATGTACCAGGAGAAGGTGCTCGGCGCCGAGCGGCTGCGCTTCCTCAACGTGTCGCGGCTGGAGGAGGTCAAGGAGACACCGGACAACGTCCGGGCCACCGTGAGGTCCCTGGTCACGGGCGAGGAGACGCTCCTGGAGGCCGACGTGGTGGTGCTCGCCACCGGGTACAGCCCCGCCGACCCGCTCGGTCTCCTGGGTGAGGTCGCCGACCGCTGTCTGCGGGACGAGCAGGGCCGCGTGCGCGTGGAGCGCGACTACCGCATCACGACCGACTCCGGCCTGCGCTGCGGCATCTACCTCCAGGGGGGCACCGAGCACACGCACGGCATCACCTCGGCGCTGCTGTCCAACACCGCGATCCGGGTCGGCGAGATCCTGGACTCGCTGCTCGACCGGGGCCGCGGGCCCGCTTCCGGCGCGGCCCGGCCGGCTGTCGGCGAGAACGGCGGCGCGCCACGCCGCAGCGGCCACCACCTGTAGGGATCGCCCCGCGTGCCGAGTGGATCAAAGGGACAGCGAACGTCGACATGAGCACGACCGCAGTGGAGCGCCCCGCGCTCCGTGGCACGACGAACACCCGCCGACGCAGGATCGCAGGCCTGGCGGGGCTTCTGGTGATCCTTCTGGCCGCGGGAGCGATGTCGTTGGCCGTGGGCGCCCGTGCGTTGAGCCCCGCCGAGGTGTGGCACGGGCTCTTCGCGGCGCCGGAACCCGACCAGCGGCTCACCGAGATCCGGCTCATCGTGCGGACCGTACGGGTGCCCCGGACGGTGCTCGCCGTCGTGGCGGGCATCGCCCTGGGGGCCGGCGGCTCGCTGATCCAGGGCTACACGCGCAACCCGATCGCGGACACGGGCCTGTTGGGGGTGAACGCGGGCGCCTCGTTCGCCGTGGTCGCGGTCATCGCCGTGTTCGGGTTCACCGATCCGTTCCAGTACGCCTGGTTCGCCTTCCTGGGCGCGGCGGTCGCCGGTGTCGTGGTGTTCGGGCTCGCGAGCCTCGGCAGGGGCGCGGGTAATCCGCTCACGCTCGCCCTGGCCGGTCAGGGGATCACCGTGTTCCTGGCGGCCATGACCACCGCCGTCGCGCTGTCGGACCAGAAGTCGCTGAACGCGCTGCGGTTCTGGAACGCGGGCTCCGTGGCGGGCGTCGGCTTCGACGTCATCTGGCCGGTCGCCGCGTTCGTCGCGGTCGGACTGGTGCTCGCGCTCGCCATGCTGCCCTCCCTCAACCTGCTGAACCTGGGTGACGACGTGGCACGGGGGCTGGGCGTGAACATCGCGTTGAGCCGGACGGTCGGCATCCTCGCCATCACCCTGCTGGCGGGCGCGGCGACGGCGGCGTGCGGCCCCATCGCGTTCCTCGGGCTCATGGTCGCTCACGTGGCCCGCCACCTGACCGGGCCGGACTACCGCTGGCTGGTGCCCTACGCGGGTCTTCTGGGCGCCGTCGTGCTCCTGGTCTGCGACCTCGTGGGCCGACTCGTGGTCAGGCCGGGTGAGTTGGACGCGGGCGTCGTCGTCGCGCTCCTCGGCGCCCCGTTCTTCGCGGCGCTGGTGTGGCGTGGGAAGTTCAGGAGTGCGTGAACGTGACACAGACGAAGCCCTCGTTGGCGCCGGGCGTGCGGATCGGCCGGGTGTCGTTCGTATGGCGGCCCTGGATCGTGCTGGTCACGCTGGTGCTGGCGGCCGGGGCGTTCCTGGTGTTCTGCCTCTCCATCGGCGTCGGGGACTTCCCCATCGGCCTCTCCCGGGTGATCGCCACGATCATCGGCCGGGGCGAGCGGGTCGACGAGTTCGTGATCATGGAACTACGGATGCCGCGTGCCCTGGCCGGCCTCCTCGTGGGCGTCGCGCTCGGGGTGTCCGGGGCGATCACCCAGTCCGTCGCGCGCAACCCCCTGGCCAGCCCGGACGTCCTCGGGATCACCGGGGGAGCGAGCATGGTCGCGGTGTTCCTGGTGACGGTGTCGGGCGGGACCGCCGCGGCGGTCGCCGGCTCCGTCGGCCTCTCCGCGGCGGCGCTCGCCGGCGGCCTGGGGGCCGGGCTGCTGGTGTACTTCCTGGCGTGGCGGCGGGGGATCGACGGCTTCCGGCTCATTCTCATCGGCATTTCGGTGAGCGCCCTGACGGAGGCGGTCACGACGTGGCTTCTGGTCTCGGCCGACATCAGGGACGTGGCACGGGCCCAGGCGTGGCTGGTCGGCTCGCTGGACGACCGGTCGTGGGACGACGTGCGGGTGGCGCTGTGGTGCTCACTCGTCCTGATGGCCGTCGTGACCTGCGTCGCCTTCCAGCTCAAGCCCCTGCACCTCGGTGACGAGGTCGCCGCCGGCCTCGGCGTCCGGCACACGAGGGTGCGGGCCGTCCTGCTGCTGTGCGCGGTCCTGCTGGCCGCGGTGGCGGTGAGCGCGGCCGGTCCGGTTCCGTTCGTCGCGCTGGTGGCACCGCAGGTGGCGATGCGTCTGGCGAGGTGCCCGACACCGCCGCTGGTGGCCTCCGGACTGGTCGGCGCGCTGCTGCTGACCGGATCCGACCTGGTGGCGCGCTCGGCGCTGCCGATCGGCCTCCCGGTCGGGGTGGTCACCGCCGCGATCGGCGGGCCCTTCCTGGTGTACCTGCTGGTGCGGGCGAACCTCAGATAGATGACAGACGAGTCGGACTACCCGGACAAAGGGGGGCCTGTGGCCGTTCACCACACCACCACCGAGGTCGAGTCGGTGGGCAGGGACGCACCACGGCTGGAAGCCAGGGGTGTCACGGTCGGATACGGCGGCCGCACCGTCATCGACGGTCTGGACGTGGTGATCCCGCCAGGCGTGATCACCACGATCATCGGCCCCAACGGCTGCGGCAAGTCCACCCTGTTGCGCACACTGACCCGCCTGCTCAAGCCGGCCAGGGGCGCGGTGGTGCTGGACGGGGAGGACATCGCCGCGCTCAGGACCAGGGAGGTGGCGAAGAAGCTCGGCCTGCTCCCGCAGGCGCCCGTGGCCCCGGAGGGGCTGACGGTGGCCGACCTGGTCGCCAGGGGGCGGCATCCGCACCAGAGCTGGCTGCGGCAGTGGTCGTCGGACGACGCCGGCGTCGTCGCGGCCGCCCTGGCCATGACCGGGGTGTCCGAACTGGCGGACCGGCCCGTCGACTCGCTGTCCGGAGGGCAGCGTCAACGCGTCTGGATATCGATGGCCCTGGCCCAGGGCACCGATCTCCTGCTGCTGGACGAGCCGACCACGTATCTGGACCTGGCGCACGCGATCGATGTGCTCGACCTGGTGGACGACCTGCACGAGTCCGGACGCACCGTCGTGATGGTGCTGCACGACCTCAACCTGGCCGCCCGGTACAGCGACAACGTCGTCGTGATGCGGGAGGGCGCGATCCTGGCGCAGGGGCACCCGCGCGACGTGATCACCGCTGAGCTGCTGGACGAGGCGTTCGGGCTGCGCGCGCTGGTGATCGACGACCCGGTGGGCGACCGGCCCCTCATCGTGCCGATCGGTCGTACCCACGTGTCGCTCAACTAGGTTGCGTCACAAGGAATTACGACAGTTAGGCTAGGCTACCCTCACTTTCTCGGGGTAAGGTTTGGCTGCCCTTACAGGGGCTCAGTGGACAGTGCGAAGGCAAGGGAATCCGGATGCTCCTCCATAGAACGATGCCCACGAAGCCCTGGCGGCGGCTGGCGGCGACGGTGTCCGCCGCGACCCTCGGCATCGGCCTCCTGGCGGGATGCGGTTCCGACTCGGCGGACGAGACGGACGCGTCGAGCGACAAGGCGCCCGCCGCCGCCGGCGCGTTCCCGGTCACCGTGGAGCACGCGTTCGGATCGACGGAGATCACCAAGGCGCCCGAGCGGGTCGTCTCGGTCGGTTACACGGACGACCAGACCATCCTGGCGCTCGGTATCAAGCCGGTCGGCATGGTCGACCAGTATCCGAACCCCGCGGGCAAGACCCCCGACATCAACACCCAGTGGCCCTGGGTGAAGGACAAGTGGGGTGACACCCGCCCCGAGGTCATCATGAAGAACGGGGACGCGGGCCCCAACTACGAGAAGATCGCCGCTCTGCGGCCCGACCTGATCATCGCCGTCTACTCCGAGGTCGACCAGGCCGCGTACGACAAGCTCTCGAAGATCGCCCCCACGGTGGGCCGCACCAAGGCCGAGAAGGAACCCTTCAGCGCGCCCTGGCAGGACAACGCGGTCCACATCGCCAAGGCGCTCGGCAAGGAGGCCGAGGGCGCCGCGATGGTGAAGGGCATCCAGGGCAAGCTCGACGCGGCCGCCGGGGCCCACCCGGAGTTCGCGAGCCAGACCGCGGTGGCGTTGTCCTGGTACGAGAAGTCCGTGGCGCCGTTCACCACCACCGACGTGCGCGGACGCCTGGTCACCGGCATCGGCTACAAGGGCGCGACGGAGATCGACAAGATCGCGGGCGGCACGTTCTACACCGTGCTCTCGCCCGAACGCATGGACCTCGTCGACGTCGACCGCATCTTCGTCATCAACGACAAGGCGGACCAGGAAGCGCTCAAGAAGTCCGAGCTCTTCGCCAACCTGTCCGCGGTCAAGGAGGGAAGGGTGTCGTACCTGCTCGACAGCGAGGGGCCGGCGGTCGGCGCGGCCATCTCGCAGGGCACCCTGCTGTCGCTGCCGTACGCGATCGACGAGCTCGTCAAGTCGGTCGACCAGTGACATCGGCCCGCACCCTCGGCCGGCCGGCCCCGGCCCGCGTGTGAGCACGGGCATCCGGCCCGCCCCGGCGACGCTGCGCACGGCCACCGGGCGCGAGGCCGCCCGGTGGATCACGGACCACTGCCTGGAGGTGCCGTGGCTGGCAGCCGCCACGGTCCTCACCACGGTGGCCGGCGCCGCGCTCCAGGTGCTCCCCGTGCTCCTGCTCGGCCAGGTGGTCGACGGGGTGGTCGAGGGTGCGTCGCGTGAGCTCCTCGTCACGATCGGGGTGCTGATGGCGGCCGCCGCGCTGCTGGGGGCGACGGCCACCGCGGGATCGGCGTACCTCATCGGGCGGCTGGGCGCGGATCTGCTCGCCCGGCTGCGCGAAGGCGCCGTCCGCGCGGTGCTGGCGATGCCCAGTGCGCGGATCGAGCAGGTCGGCCGCGGGGACGTGCTGTCGCGGGTGGGCGACGACGTGGCCGTACTGTCGAGGGGCATCCGGTCGGCCGTTCCCACGGTGTTCTCGGCGGGGGTGCTGGTCGCCATCGCCACGGCCGGCATGTTCGGGCTGGACTGGCGGCTCGGCCTGGCGGGCGCCGGCGCGCTCCCCGCCTACGCGCTGGCCCTGCGCTGGTACCTCCCCCGGTCCGCACCGCTCTACCGCAAGCAGCGGGCGGCCCAGGCCGACCGGGCGCAGGCGTTGATCAGCGGCCTGAACGGGATCGACACGGTCCGGGCCTACCGGCTGGAAGGCGCGTTCCGCGAGAAGGTCACCGCTGAGTCGTGGCGGGTGCGTGAGCTCGGCATCGAGGTGTTCCGGTTCTTCGGCCGCTTCGTCGGCCGGGAGAACCGTGCCGAGTTCATCGGGCTGGTGCTGATCCTGCTGGCCGGATACGCCCTGCTGGAAGGCGGTGCGGCCACCCTCGGCGAGGTGTCGGCCGCCCCGCTGGTGTTCCACCGGCTGTTCACCCCCCTCGGCGCCATCATGTTCACCTTCGACGAGGCGCAGAAGTCGGGCGCGAGCCTGACCCGGCTGGTCGGGGTGCTGGGGGAGGACGCGGAACACCGCCTGGTGGGCGACGCCACCCAGGCGCCGGCGGAAGCCGGCGCGTACCGGGTGACGGTGGAGGGGCTGACGTTCAGCTACCCCGATGCCGAGGAACCGGTCCTGAGGGACGTCAGCCTGACGATCCCGGCGGGCGGCTCACTCGCCCTGGTGGGAGCGACGGGCGCGGGCAAGTCGACCCTCGCCGCCCTGATCGCGGGCATCGGGACCCCGCAGGCCGGCTCGGTGCGGATCGGACCGTACGACCTCGCCGGACTGGACGAGGCCGGGGCGCGGGCCCTGGTGAGCATCCTGACGCAGGAGAGCCATGTGTTCTCCGGTCCGCTTGCCGAGGATCTGCGGCTGGCCGCGCCGGAGGCGACCGACGCCGAGCTGACGGACGCGCTGAGGACGGTCGGTGCGGGCGCGTGGGCCGACGCGCTGCCGGACGGACTGCGGACCCTGGTCGGTGAGGGCGGTGAGCGCCTGGACGTCACCAAGGCGGCCCAGATCGCCCTGGCCCGGCTGGTGCTGGCCCGGTCGCCGGTGGTGGTCCTGGACGAGTCGACGGCGGAGGCCGGCAGTGAGGGCGCCGCCGAGCTGGAACGGGGCGTGCTCGCCGCGTGCGCGGGCCGGACCACGCTGTTCGTGGCCCACCGGCTGACCCAGGCGATGGCCGCGGACCGGATCGCCGTACTGGACGCGGGGCGGGTCGTGGAGCAGGGGACGCACGAGGAACTGGTGGCTCTGGGGGGCCGGTACGCGCGGCTGTGGCGCGCCTGGCGCGAAGGCAGTCGGTGAACCGGAGCCAGGTGGACAACGTGGGACTAACTCGGATGGGAAGCGGAGTCTTCGATGCTGGAACCGGGCGTTCGTGCCGTAGTGCTTTCCGAATCGGGTCTGGCCGGCCTGCGCCGGCGAACCGGTGATCACAGCGACCGGACCCTCACCACCGCGTGCGCCATCGGCCTGTCCTACTGGGCGAGGGGACGCGGTCCTGAGGGCATGGACCTCACCCATGGCACCCAGTTCACCGACGTCCTCGGGTGGGTCGGCAACGGCGGCCGTGGCGCGGACGGTTGGGCGGTCGGCGCGGACGGCCGCAGCATCGCCGTCCCCGAAGGCATCGCTCCGGCCGATGCCCAGCTCGCCCTGGACGACCTCGCCGACTTTCCCGACCGCCCGCTCGGGACCATCGGCCCCTCCGGCGTCGCGGCGAGGACCGAAACCCTGGCACGGTGGAACGACACCGAGGCGGGCCGGATCCGCCCCACCCTCGTGGAGATGTTCCACGAGCAGGCCCGCCGGCGCCCTGACGCCCTCGCGATCGTGGACGGGCCCCGGTCACTGACGTACCGCCAAGTTGCGGAACGAGCGGCGCAGTTGGCATACCACCTGATCGAGCGTGGGCTCACCGCCGAGCAGGTCGTCGGGATCTCGCTGGGCCGCTCCGCCGCCATGGTCATCGGGCTGCTCGGTGTGCTCGAGGCGGGAGGCGCGTTCGTCCCGCTCGATCCGCAGTGGCCCGCCGCGCGCCGGGCCGTCGTGATCGAGGACGCCCGGGTCGTCCTCCAGCTCACCGGCACGGGCGAGCACCCCCCAGGTGAGCCGGAGGCCGTGGCCGTGGACCTCGGCGACTGGGGGTACGCGTCCTATCCCGCCGAGGGCCCCGGGGTCGCCGTCCCCGGACCCGCCCTGGCCTATGTGATCTTCACGTCCGGCTCGACCGGCCGGCCCAAGGGAGCGATGATCCGGCACGAGGCGATCAGTGAACGCCTGTTGTGGCAGGCCGGCGAGATCCTGCACTTCGGACACGACGACGCGTCCCTGTTCAAGGCGCCCCTGTCCTTCGACATCTCCATCAACGAGATCTTCCTGCCGCTGGTGCGCGGCGGCCGGCTGGTGGTTCTGCGGCCCGGCGGCGAGCGCGACCCCCAGCACCTGCTGAGCGTGATCGCCGAGCAGCGCGTCACCTTCACGTACCTGGTCTCGTCCATGCTGGACGTCCTGCTGGAGATGGCGGGTGACTCCGGGCAGCTGGACAGCCTGCGGCATGTGTGGTGCGGCGGCGAGGTGCTGACCCCCGAGCTCTACGAGCGCTTCCGCAGCCGCCTCGGCATTCCCCTGTACCACGGCTACGGCCCGGCCGAGACGACCATCGGCGTCTCGCACGTCATCTACCGGGGCGCGGCGGAACGCCTGTCGACATCGATCGGCAAGGCCAACCCCAACACCCAGTTGTACGTGCTGGACGACGAACTGCGCCCGGTCCCGGTCGGGGCCGGCGGCGAACTGTACGTGGGCGGCTTCCTCCTGGGGCGGGGGTACGTCAACGCGCCCGGCCTGACCGCGTCGCGCTTCGTGGCGAACCCGTTCGCGTCCGACGGATCCCGGCTGTACCGCACCGGCGACCTCGCCCGGTTCGCCCCGGACGGCTCACTGGACTTCCTCGGCCGGGCCGACAACCAGATCAAGATCCGGGGGATGCGCCTGGAGATCGAGGACGTCGAGGCCGGTCTCGCCGAGCACCCCGGCGTACGGCACAGCTGCGTCGTCGCCAGGAGGAACCCGGCGGGCGGCACCTCCCTCGTGGGGTACGTGATCCCGGCCGCCGGCAACGAGGACCTGCACGTCGAAGAGGTCAGGGCATGGGCCGCCACGCACATGGTGGAGTACATGGTGCCCGCCCACACGGTCGTGCTGCGGGAGTTCCCGCTCACCGCCAACGGCAAGATCGACCGGGCGGCGCTGCCGGAGCCCGTGCCATCCGCCGGACCGGTGCGCGCGCCCGTCACCGAGAACGAGCGCCTGGTCTGCGCGGCCGTGGCCGCGGTGCTGCGGCTGGAGCGGGTCGGCGTCGACCAGGACTTCTTCCGGCTCGGCGGGGACAGCATTTCGGCGATCTCCCTGCTGAGCGCGCTGCGCGACGCCGGTCTCCACGTCACGGCCCGGCAGGTCTTCACCCACGGCGTCGTCGGAGCCCTCGCCGCCGTCGCGACCCGCGAGGACGCCTCCACGGCGCGGGACGACGATGTCGCGACCGGGCCCGTCGTGGGGCCGCCCATCGTCCAGTGGCTCGGCGAGACCACGGACGCGGTCGACGGCTTCGTGCAGTCGGTGGTCCTGAACACCCCGCCCGACCTGACCACCGGCGCCCTGGACGAGATCCTCACCGCCGTGGTCCGCCACCACGCCATGCTCCGGGCCGGACTGGTGCGCGGTGAGCGCTGGGGCTTCGACGTGCCGGATGCGGACACGGCCGTCGCCGGGTGGCAGGAGAGCGGCCGGCCGCTCGACGCGTGCGTCACCCTCGCCGTCGCGGGGCTCGACCCGGACAACGGAGTCATGCTTCGCGCCGTCTGGCGCCGCGCGGCACGGCAACTCGTCGTGGCCGTCCATCACGTGGTGATCGACGGCGTCTCCTGGCGGATCCTGATGGAGGACCTCGCCACGGCCTGGCGGCAGGTCACCTCGGGAGCCCCGGTCGAACTGCCCCCGGTGGGCACGTCGTTCCGGCGCTGGACGGAGCTCCTCGGACACACCGCCTTCGACGCGGACCTCGCCCACTTCGGCCGCCCCCTGCCAGGTGTGGACCATCCCTTGGGCAGGCGGGCGCTCGCCGAGGACGACACGGTGGCCCGCGAGCGGAAGCGGACCGTCCTGGTCGGTCCCGAGATCACGGCGGCGCTGCTGAGCGAGGTCCCCGCGCGGTTCCACGCGGGCGTCAACGACGTGCTGCTGACCGCGCTCGCCGTCGCCCTCGCCCGGTGGCGCCGCGACCTCGGCCAGGACCAGACGTTCGCGCACATCGAACTGGAGGGCCACGGCCGCGAAGGCCGCTTCGTCGCGGACGCCGCCGGCTTCGAGCCCGAACTGTCCCGCACCGTCGGCTGGTTCACCACCCTCTTCCCGGTGACCGTCGATCCGGGCGCCACCACCGATCCCACCTCCCCCGCGTACCTGGCCGCCGCGCTGAAGGCGGTCAAGGAGGACCTCGCCCGGGTGCCGGCCAACGGTCTCTCGTACGGCGTCCTGCGCTACCTGGCCGGCGCCCGGTTCGACGCGCCCGCGCCCCAGGTGCTGTTCAACTACCTGGGCCGCTTCGAGGCGGACACCGCCGGGGACTGGCAGCTCGCCGGGACCACGGGGCAGCTGGGTGAGAGGCGCGACCCGCGGATGCGCCTGCCGCGCGCCCTGGAGTTCAACCTGATCGCCGAACCGGCGGTGGCCGGTGGGTACGAACTGGTCACCACCGTCTCCTGGCCCGACGGCATGTTCACCGACGAGGACATCGCCGCCGTCGGTGAGTACCTGAGGGAGGCCCTGGCCCAACTGGCCGCGCTCGAAGGGGGCGGCCACTCGCCCAGCGACTTCGGCTCGCTGCCGCTCACCCAGTCCGATGTCGACGCCCTGGACGGCCCCGGCCTGCACGACATCCTCCCGTTGACCCCGTTGCAGGAGGGCCTGTACTTCCACTCGGTCTTCGACGACGAGTCGGCGGGCAGCTATGTGGAGCAGCAACTGCTGACGCTGGAGGGCGAGGTGGACGCGGGACGGCTCGCGGCGGCGGCCACCCGGCTGCTGACGCTGTACCCCAACCTGGCCGCACGGTTCGTGGCCCTCGCCGACGGCCGGGTGGTCTCCGTACTGGAGAGCGGCGCCGAGGCGCCCTTCACCACACTGGACCGCCCCGGCGTCACCGATGCCGAGATCCGCGCGTACGCCGAACAGGACCGCCGCGCCGGGTTCGACCTGGCCACCGGCCCGCTGATGCGTTACACGCTCGTGCGCGGCGGCGCCGGCCGGAACGTGCTGGTACAGACCGTGCACCACATCATCGCCGACGGCTGGTCGGTGCCGCCGATGCTCCGCGCGCTGCTGGCCGAGTACCACCGGCCGGGGACCGCGTACCGGACCGGCGGCTTCCCCGACTACGTGCACTGGCTCGCCGGACGCGACGGCGAGGAGAGCGACCGCGTCTGGCGCGACCAGCTCGACGCACTGCCCGGACCCTCACTGGTCGCCGAGGGCCACACCCCCTCCGACCGGTTCGCCGACACGGCCGTGGAGCCGGCGGACGACGTCGAGGCGGCCGCCCGGGCGGCCGGCGTCCCGTTGAGCGTGGCGGTGCACAGCGCCTGGGCGGTGACACTCGGCGGCATCCTGTCCGGCCAGGACGTGGTGTTCGGATCCACCGTGTCCGGGCGGGACGCGGATGTGCCCGGCATCGCCGACATGGTGGGCCTGTTCATCAACACCGTTCCCGTGCGCGCCCGGTGGACCGCGACCACCACGGCGTCCGGTCTGCTGGCCTCGGTGCGGGAGCACCAGAGCGCCGTGCTGCCGCACCAGCACGTCTCGCTGGCGAGGATCGGACGGCTGACCGGCGCCCGCTTCGACACCCTGGTGGTGTTCGACGTGGCGACCGACGTGGCCGCTCTGCGCGGACCGGAGGACGACCTCGTCATCACCGGCATCGTGAACGAGGGGGCGCCGCACTACCCGTTGACGCTGGTGGTGGAACGCGCCGACGACGGCCGGCCGCGCTTCAACCTGATCTACGACGGCGCGCTGCTCAGGCGATCGGGCGCCTCGGCGATCCTGCGGACGTTCACCCGCACTCTCACCGGCCTGCTCACCCGGCCGGACGCGCTGGTGGAGGACCTGGCGGCCGACGACGGCCGGCGCCCGGCGCCGGTCGAGCCGACGACGCTGGACGCCCTGTTCGACGCCGCCGCACTGCGCGACCCGGCCGCCGTCGCCGTCACCCAGTGCGGCCTCGACGGCGGCAGCAGGTCGCTCACCTACGGCGAACTGCTGACGGCGAAGGACGAGTTGGCCGAAGCACTGCGGGCGACCGGGGTCGGGCCGGGTGGACGCGTCGCCGTCGCCGTCCCGCGCTCCGTGGAACAGGTCGTCGCCCTGCTCGCCGTCGTCACCGCGGGCGGCGCGTACGTACCGCTGGACCTGGCGTACCCGGACGAGCGGCTGGCGTACATCCTGGCCGACGCCGCGCCGCAGGTCGTCCTCGTCGGCCGTGAGCACCGGGACCGCTTCACCGGTCTGCTGACCCGTGCGGGCGTCCGGGCCCGGGTGCTCGCACTCGGGGACGCGCTGCCGCGCACGGACGAGCCCGCCCCGGACACCACGGGCCCGGCCCCCCACGACCCCGCGTACATCATCTACACATCCGGCTCCACCGGCCGGCCCAAGGGCGTCGTCGTCCCGCACGCCTCCGTGGTGGCACTGCTCGCGAACACCCGGTCCGCCATGGGCTTCGACGCCCGTGACGTGTGGGTCCAGTTCCACTCGTACTCCTTCGACTTCGCCGTCTGGGAGCTGTGGGGCGCACTGACGCACGGCGGTGAGCTCCTGGTGCCGGACTACGCGCTGACCCGCTCCCCGGTGGACTTCCACCGGCTGGTCCGGGAGCGGGGAGTCACCGTGCTCAACCAGACCCCGTCGGCCTTCTACCAGTTCGCCGAGGCCGACCGGCACGCCGGCGGACCGGCCACCGCACTGCGCCGGATCATCTTCGGCGGTGAGGCGCTGGATCCCGCGCGGCTGCGCGGCTGGGTCGAGCGGCACGGCGCCGGCTCGCCCCAGCTGGTCAACATGTACGGCATCACCGAGACCACCGTCCACGTCACCCACCGGGTGCTCACCGACCAGGACTTCGCCGGTGACGCCAGCCCGATCGGCGGTCCGGTCCCCGGTCTGCACACCTATCTCCTCGACGACCGTCTCCGGCCGGTGCCGCCCGGCCGGGTGGGCGCCATCTACGTCGCGGGCGACCAGGTGTCGCTCGGTTACCTCGGCAGGCCGGGGCTCACCGCGGGCCGGTTCGTGGCGAACCCGTTCGCGGGGGACGGCTCCCGCATGTACCACACGGGCGACCTCGCCCGGCGGACGCTCGACGGTGACCTGGAGTTCGCGGGACGCGCCGACGACCAGGTCCAGCTGAAGGGCTTCCGCATCGAACTCGGCGAGGTGGAGTCGGCGATCAGGGAACTCGAGGGCGTGGTCGACGTGGCCGTCACCGCGTCGGCCGGCGGCGACCACCTGATCGCACACGTGGTGGGCCGGGCACCCGGCGACCTCAGCGGCCTGCTCGCCGCGAAGCTGCCCGCGCACATGGTCCCGGGCCAGGTGCGCCGGGTCGACGCGCTGCCGCTGACGGTCAACGGAAAGCTGGACCGCGGGGCCCTGGCCGGGCACAGCGCGGCGGACCCCGCCCCCGGACCCGCGACCGGACCCGCGACCGGCTCCGCGCTCGCCGCACTGGTCGGCGTCTTCGGCGAGTCCCTGCCGGGCTCCACCGTGGACGCGGACACCGACTTCTTCGTGGCCGGCGGTGACAGCATCCTCGCGATCACCGTGATCAACCGGGCGAGGGCGCTCGGGCTGTCGATCGCACCGCGGGACGTCTTCCTGTTCAAGACCCCGCGCGCACTGGCCGAGCAGCTGGAATCGCGCACACCGCCGACCGCGCCCCAACCGGTCCGCCGTGAGGACGGCCCACTGCCCGCGACCCCGATCATCCTGCGCAAGCGGGAACTGGGCGGCTCGCTCGCCCGGTTCGCCCAGGCCAGGACACTGGTCGCGCCCGAAGGCACCGGGTACGGCGATGCCGGACGCGCCGCGAACGCCGTCGTGGCGGCGCACCCCGTCCTCCGGCTGAAGCTGGACGTCGAGCACGGCGTGTGGGCCCTGCGCACCGCACCCCACCGCGAGGTCACCGTCGTCCGGGCGGAGACGACCGACGCGACGGCCGCCGCGAACGAAGCCGCCGGTCGCCTCGATCCGCGGACCGGGGACGTCATCGCGTTCTCCTGGCTGCCGGAGAGCCGGACCCTCGTGGTCGCCGTGCACCACCTCGCCGTCGACGCGGTGTCCTGGCTGATCCTGCTCGACGACCTGGCCACCGCCCTGAGCGGGGCGGCCCTGGCACCGCCCACCACGTCCTACGCGGAGTACGCGGAAGCGATGAGCGCCCGGTCCGCCGAGGTGGCAGGGGTCGGGGACTGGATCACCACGCTCGCGGCGCCCCCGCTGCTGCCCGCCGTCGCGGGCCTGCGCGAGAGCGCCGTCGTGCTTCCGCCCGACGTGAGCGACCGGGTGACCCGTACCGCGCCCGCCGCACTCGGCATCGGTCTCACCGAGCTGCTGTGCGGAGCGCTCCGCACCGCGCTGACGGCCATCCAGCGCTCACCCACCGACCTCGCGGTCGATCTGGAGCGGCACGGCCGGTTCCCCGTGCGGGAGCACCACGACTACACCCGCACGGTCGGCTGGTTCACCGCCATCGCCCCGGTCCGGCTCACGGCGCACACCGACCCCGTCGAGGCGGCGCGCGAAGTCGCCGGACGCCGGCCGGACGAGGACGGGCACGCCGCCTACGGCCGGCTCAGGTACCTCGATCCGCAGACGGCCCCGTTGCTGACCGCCCACCCCCAGGTGCTGTTCAACTACCTCGGCCGGGGCGGCGAGTCCCACGCGCCGCGCATCACCGGCGCGGATGAGCGCAGTCCGTACGCCGTCGAGGTCAACGCGTGGACCGACGAAGCCACCGGCAGCCTGCACGCGGTCTTCACCCTCGCCGACGGCATCCCCGACGAGATCACCGGGCACTGGCGGACCGCGCTGGAGCACGTCGCGGACGCCTCCAGCACGGCTGAGCGCACCGCGCCGGTCACCCCCCTCCAACGGGGCCTGTACTTCCAGGCCCAGATGGCGGGCGCGGCCGGACACTATGTCGCACAGAGCTACTTCACGTTCGACCGGCGCCTGGACGCCGATGCGCTGGCCGAGGCGATGGCGTACGTGATCGCCCGGCACCCGGTCGTCGGTGCGGGCTTCGCCACCGACGACCGCGGGAACCCGGTCCAGGTCCTCAAGGCGGGCCGCCGCGTCGCTGTCCGCACCGTCCACCTGACGACGGAGACGGAGGCCGACGCCCTGCGCGCCAGGGACCGCGAGACCGGATTCGACCCGGGGGAGCCGCCGCTGATCCGCCTGACCGTGGTGCGTCCGCCCGGCGGCCGCGACCGCCTGCTGCTCAGCTACCACCTGCTCCTGTGGGACGGCTGGTCCCGCGAGATCCTCCTGCGGGACCTGTTCGCCGCCTACCGGTCCCTCGTCGAGGGCGAACCGCTGGAAGAGGTCCCGCTCTCGCCGGGCTTCGAGGACTACGCCCGCACACTCGCCGCCAAGGACCCCGCCGTGGCGGAACGCTTCTGGGCGGAGCACCTGACCGGCCTGACCGGACCGACGCTGCTCGCCGGACCGCGCCCGGCCGGCACGGACGAACTGCCGCGCGCGCTCGTCCGCACCCTGTCCGCCGAACTCTCCGACCTGCTGCGGGACGCGGCCAGGACGCACGGCGTGACACTGAACTCGGTGCTGACCGGGGCGTTCGGCCTGCTGCTCGGCGCGCACACCGGCCGCGGCGACGCGGTGTTCGGTGTGACCGTCTCCGGCCGGGAGGGCGCGGGACTGTCCGGGATCGTCGGTGTGCTGCTGAACACCGTGCCCCAGTGGACCCGGGCCCGGCCCGACGACACGGTCGCCGCCTACCTGACGGCCGTCCAGGCGGCCCGCGTCGAGGCGATGGAACACGAGCACCTGGGCCTCGGCGAGATCCAGCGGGCCAGTGGACACGACAGCCTGTTCGACAACCTGTTCGTGCTCCAGAACTTCCTGGACCCCGACGCGTTCGCCGAGATGAACGCCCGGCACGGCATCACCTCGGTGCGGTCCGAGGACTCGACCCACTACCCGTTCACCTGGGTCGTCACGCCCGGAGACCGGCTCACCGTCAAGCTGGAGCACCGCGACGACGACCCGGCGAACGCCCGCCGCCTCCTCGACGACTACCTGCGCGTGCTGGAGGACCTCGCCACGTCGGACGGCCCGGTCGGCGCCCTGCGCGGGGTGGGTACGCCGCCGGAGCCCCCCGCTCGTACGGATGTCGGCACGGACACCGTCGTCGACCGGTTCGACGTGGCCGCCGACCGCGATCCGCAGCGGGTCGCCCTCGTCGCCCACGGCCGCGCCATGACCTTCGCGCAGCTCCAAGACCGCAGCCGCGCGGTGGCGGGCGTGCTGGCCGCGCGCGGCATCGGACCGGAGCGGACCGTGGCCCTCGCGATCCCGCGCTCCCTCGACTCGATCGTGGCGCTGTTCGCCGTGCTGCGCGTCGGCGCCGCGTACGTGCCGCTGGAGCTCGACCATCCGGACGAGCGGATCGCCGCCATCGTCGACGCCGCCCGCCCGGACGTGATCCTCACGGTGAGCGCGGTGTCGCCCCGGCTGACCGGCGAGCTGATCGAGCTCGACCGTCCGCTGCCCGCGGCCGCGCCGTACCGGACGTTCGCGCCGGACGATCCGGACCGGCTGCGGCACCCCGCGTACACGATCTTCACCTCGGGATCGACCGGGAAGCCCAAGGGCGTGGTCACCGAGTACGCCGGACTCACGAACATGCTGATCAACCATCAGCGGCGGATCTTCGAGCCGGTGCTGGCGGAGCACGGACACCGGGTCTTCAGGATCGCGCACACCGTGTCGTTCGCCTTCGACATGTCGTGGGAGGAGCTGCTGTGGCTCGCCGACGGCCACGAGGTGCACATCTGTGACGAGGAACTGCGCCGCGACGCGCCCCGGCTGGTCGCGTACTGCCTGGAGCACGGGATCGACGTCATCAACGTGACCCCGACCTACGCGGGGCAACTGGTGGCCGAGGGGCTGCTCGACGACCCCGGACGGCGGCCCGCGCTGGTGCTGCTGGGCGGCGAGGCCGTCACCCCGGCCCTGTGGCAGCGGCTCACCGAGACCGAGGGCACGGCCGGCTACAACCTGTACGGACCCACCGAGTACACCATCAACACCCTCGGCGTCGGCACCTTCGAGTGCGAGGACCCGGTGGTGGGCGTCGCGATCGACAACACCGAGGTGTACGTGCTGGACCCGTGGCTGCGGCCGCTGCCGGACGGCGTCCCCGGAGAGCTGTACGTGTCGGGTGTCGGCATCGCCCGCGGCTACCTCGGGCAGCCGGCCCAGACCGCGCACCGGTTCGTCGCGTGCCCGTTCGGCGCACCCGGCGAGCGGATGTACCGGACCGGGGACCTGGTGGTCCGGCGGCCCGACGGGAACCTGATGTACCTGGGCCGCACCGACCAGCAGGTCAAGATCCGTGGGCACCGCGTCGAACCGGGCGAGGTCGAGGCCGCGTTCGCCGCGCACCCGGCGGTGCGGTTCGCCGCCGCCGTCGCGCAGCCGGACCCGCAGGTCGACGGAGCGTACCGGCTGGCCGCCTACCTGGTGCTCGACGGCTGCGATCTGGCGTCCGTCGCCGCCGAAGTGGGCGCCGCCCTCCCCGACTTCCTGCGCCCCACGCACTACGCGCAGGTCGACCGCATCCCGCTGACCGTGAACGGGAAGGCCGACACCAAGGCGCTGCCGGAGGCCAAGCCACTGGGTGTGCTGACGACAGTCGCCGAACGCGCACCGCGGACCGACACCGAGATCGCGGTGTGCGCGTTCTTCGCCGAGGCCCTGGACCTGGACGACGACGAGGTCAGCGCGGTCAGCGACTTCGTGTCCCTCGGCGGGCACTCCATGCTCGCGGTGCGTCTGACCGGGCTGCTCCGCCGGGAGTACGGCCCGGTGGTCACGATCCGCGACCTGCTCACCCTGCGAACCCCCGAAGCGATTGCGGGTCACCTCGATGCGCGCTCCTGACCCCCGCCGGCCCCTGCGAGGAGCCGGCATCCTCCGCACCGCTCTGCGCCGCAACAGGGGAGCCATGGTCCGGGGCACCGTCCTCATGGGCCTGTACCAGGCGGGCGAGACCGCGTTCCCGATCGCGCTCGGGCTGATCGTCGAGCACACGCTGCAGGACCGGAGCCCCCGTTCCCTCGGGGTGTCGATCGGCGCGCTGGCCCTGATCATCACGACCGTGTCGCTGTCGTGGCGGTTCGGGATGCGCGTCCTGCAGAAGGCCAACACGACCGAGGCGCACCGCTGGCGGGTAGCGGTCGCGGCGTGCGGGCTGCAGCCGGTGGACCGGCCCATCGGTCTGAAGTCCGGCGAGGTGCTGACCATCGCCACCGAGGACGCGGACTCCACCGCCGACATCGTCGAGGTGGTGCCCCTGCTGATCAGCTCGCTCGTCGCGGTCCTGGTCGCGGCCGTCGCGCTGGGTCTGGCGGACGTACGGCTGGGGCTGCTGGTGATCGCGGGGACCGTCGTGATCCTGACGATCCTGAGCGTGCTGTCCAAGCGGATCGGCGCCAGTACGCAGGAACAGCAGGCCCGGGTCGCGCGGGCGGGCGCGAAGGTCGCCGACCTGATCACCGGTCTGCGCCCGCTGCACGGATTCGGGGGCAACCACGCGGCGTTCGTGTCCTACCGGAAGGTCAGCGCGGAGGCCAGGCGCCAGGCGATCACCGTCGCCAGGGTGAACGGCGCGTACGCCGGCGCCGCGCAGGCCCTCAACGCCGTCCTCGCCGCGGCCGTGACGCTGACGGCCGGCCGGCTGGCGTTCGACGGGGAGATCACCATCGGGCAACTCGTCATGGCCGTGGGCCTCGCGCAGTTCGTCATGGAACCGCTGAAGATGTTCTCGGAGATGCCGAAGTACGTGATGACGGCCCGTGCCTCGGCCGAGCGGATGGCACTGGTCCTGGCGGCGCCCGCGGCGACGACCCCAGGGCCCCAGCGCCCGGCCGCCGGCGGGGACCTGGAGATCGACGGTGTCCGCTACGGGGCGCTGCGCGGGCTGCGTCTGCGGGTCGCCGCCGGTGAGTTCGTGGCGATCGCCGCCTATCAGCCGCGTGCGGCAGCCGACTTCGCGTCGGTCCTGGCCGTGAACGTCCCGGCGCACGCCTACGGGGGAGCGGTACGGATCAGCGGGCGGGAGATCGCGGACCTGCCGGTCGAGGCGGTCCGCGAGCACATGCTGGTGAACCCGTACGACGCGGAGATCTTCGCGGGCACGCTCCGGACCAACATCGATCCGTCGGGAACCAGCCGGATGGTGCCCGAGGCCGTCGAGGCGTCCCTGCTGACCGACGTCGTCGCCCTGCACCGGGCGGGACTCGACCACGCCGTCCGCGACCGCGGCGCGAACCTGTCCGGGGGACAGCGCCAACGGCTCTCCCTGGCCCGCGCCCTGGCCGCCGACACCGACGTCCTGGTGCTGCACGACCCGACCACGGCCGTCGACGCGGTCACCGAACAGCTGATCGCGCGCAACCTGGTGAAGCTGCGCCGGGGCCGCACCACCGTGGTGATCACCAGCAGCCCGGCCGTCCTGGACGCGGCCGACCGGGTCCTGGTCCTGGACGGCGGCGTCATCACGGCCGAGGACACCCATCGCGCCCTTCTCGCCACCGATGAGGCCTACTGCCTGGCGGTGGCACGATGACCGTCAGCCGAGGGTCCAGGCGACATCCCTGAGCAGGGCGTGCCGCCAGCCCGCCCGGTCATGGCCGGACGCCGACCGTGACACCCGGACCGTCGCTCCCGCGGCCCGTGCGAGGGCCTCGACCCGCTCACAGTGGGGCAGCATCCGCGTCTCGTGTTCCCCCACGTCGAACGCGATCCTCAGGCCGGCCGGACCGCCGCGCTCCCGCAGGCGCGCGGCGACGGCGCCGCCGGCCGGGCCGTCGAAGGGGTCCGCCAGGTCGCCGGCCTCAGGGGTCCACCAGAACGATCCCGACTGGCAGGCGACGCGGGACACCAGTTCCGGGTACTCCAGAGCCGCGTTCACCGCGCTCAGCCCGCCGAGACTCTGCCCGGCGACCACCAGCCGGGTCAGGTCCGCGGGGACGTCGGACTCCGCGACCAGCGGCAGCAGTTCGTCCCGGACCGCCTCCCAGAGTCCGGACCCGGCACCGAACTCGGCAGCCCGGTCCCTGGCCGGAAGGAAGACGAGCGTGACGGGCGGCATCTCGCGGGCGGCGAAGGCCGAGTCGAACGCGGCCATGGCCGGGTGCAGGTGGAGCCAGTCGTCCCCGTCGAGCAGCAGGACCACCGGCCCGCCGCCGCCCACGGGGTGGACGCCCACCGTGCGCCGTCCGCCGAGCCGCTCGCTGGTCCAGCGGAGCCGGGTGCGCGGGAGGGGGAGCACGTCGTCGGCGCCCACGACGGGCCAGTGCGGCTGGGCCGGGGCGTCCGGGGTGGAGGCGATGGAACGGTCCCCGCCGGCGCCGGCCGGGTTGAACGGATCCGCGTATGCCGTGTCGTCCACGAGGAACTGGTAGGTCACCCGCAGCCGTTCGGGCATGGGCACTTTTGCGTACCAGCAGTCGGTGCCGCCCCACCGGCGGAGGGGGACCGGCTCCGACCAGCTCTCGAAGCCGATGCTCGCCGGGGAGCCGCGCCAGAGGAACAGGGCCAGCCAGCCGCCGTCGCGGGCGGGCGCCGGCGCGGGCGTCCGCGCCGCCGCCCAGAACGCGTCGGTGCCGGGGGCCCCGTGAAGACCGAACGCCGCGAACGGGCTGCTCCCGGAGGAGCGCGCCGGGCCGTGGCCGGGCTCGGTCATCGCCGCACGCCGAGGCGGCCGGCGACGGTCGGGAAAGGCCTGCCAGTGGGCAGGAGCGCGCCCTCCGCGGGGCGGGTCACCGGGGGCATGAACGTCTCCTTGTGACAGGGAACGGAGAAGGGATAAGCTCACGTCAATTAGGGGAGCCTAACCTAAGTCTGCTTCCATGTCCGCTGTCGGGAACACCCCGGCCGGCCTGGCGGGCAGAGGTATCCGCGCGGCGCGGCTGTCACGGCCCGTCGGACCCGAGGAGGTACTGACCCATGAGCACCAATCCGTTCGACGACCCCGACGGCCGGTTCCTGGTCCTGGTGAACGGTGAGGGCCAGCACTCGCTGTGGCCGTCTTTCGCGGCGGTGCCTGGGGGCTGGACGATCGCCTTCGAGGAGAACACCCGGGAGGCGTGCCTGGACTTCGTCGAGACCCACTGGACGGATCTGCGGCCCCGGTCCCTCGCGGCGTCCGCGGACGGCTGATCCGTTCCGGACCGCCCGCGCCCGTCTCCTCCCGGCGCGGCCGGCCCCGACGGCGGTGACGTCCGCGCCCGCTCAGGCGGCCGGGGCGATGGTGACCTTGAGGTGCTTCATGATCGGCTGGTCGCTCTGGGTGCTGTAATCGCTGAGCGCGCACAGCACGTTCATCTCCGGCATGTAGCCGGCCGCGCAACCGCGGGGGATGTCGTAGGGGATCGCGAGGTAGCCCTCCAGCGACCGCCGGCTGCCGTCCTTCGCGGTGCTCGTGATGTCGACGGGGCCGAGGTCGGCGATGCCGCGTTCCCGCATGTCGGCCCGGTTCATGAAGACGAGCGTGCGCAGGTTCTTGATGCCGCGGTAGCGGTCGTTGTCGGAGTAGACGGTGGTGTTCCACTGGTCGTGGGACCGCATGGTCCCCAGCGCCAGGGTGCCGGCGGCCGGGACGACGTCCGGCAGGGCGGCGGCACAGAACTCGGCGCGCCCGGAGGGGGTGCGGAAGACCAGCTCGCGGGCGGGCTGCCTGAGCCGGAAGCCGAGGGGCAGGCGGACCCGGCGGTTGAAGTCCTCGAAGCCGTCGAGCGCCCTGGCCATCGTGTCCCGGATCCGGTCGTAGTCCTCGACGTACCAGTGCCAGGGCGTGGCGCTGTCCGGAAGAGCGGCGCGCGCCATGCCGGCGATGATGGCCGGTTCGGACAGCAGGTGGGGTGAAGCGGGGCGCTTCATGCCGACCGACAGATGGACCATGCTCATCGAGTCCTCGACGGAGGTCTTCTGGACCCCCTCGCGCTGATGGTCCTTCTCGGTACGGCCCAGGCACGGGAGGATCACTGCCCGGCTGCCGTGGACGATGTGGCTGCGGTTCAGCTTGGTGCTCACCTGGACGGTGAGATCGCAGGCGCGCAGCGCCTCGAACGTGTACGGGGTGTCGGGTGCGGCGAGCGCGAAGTTGCCGCCCATGGCGACGAACACCGAGACGTCCCCGGCGCGCATCGCCTGGATGGTGCGGACGGTGTCCAGTCCGGGCTCGCGCGGCGGCTCGATGCCGCAGACCTCGCCGAGACGGTCCAGGAAGGCGTCGGTGGGGTGGTGGTCGACGCCGCACGTGCGGTTGCCCTGGACGTTGCTGTGTCCTCGCACGGGGCAGGGGCCCGCCCCCTCCCGTCCCACGTTTCCGCGCAGCAGCAGCAGGTTGACGATCTCCCGCACCGTGTCGACGCCGTGCTCGTGCTGGGTCAGTCCCAGGCACCAGCTGACGATGGTGCGGTCGGCCTCGCGGTACACGCGGGCGGCCTTGAGGACGGCGGCGCGGCCCAGGCCGGACTGGGTCTCGATCTCCTCCCACGGGGTGGCCTCGCACCGTGCGCGGTAGGCCTCGAAGCCCTCGGTGTGACGGTCGATGAACTCCTGGTCCAGCGCCTTGGGATCGGCGCCCGCCTGCTCCAGGATCGCCTTGGCCATGCCGCGCAGCAGCGCCATGTCGCCGCCGATGCGCGGTTGCAGGTTCAGGGTGCTGGTCGGGGTCGGCTTGAACAGGGCCATGTCCACGAAGTCGTGCGGAACGATGGTGCGGGTGGCGGCCGCCTCGACCAGGGGATTGACGTGGACGATCTGGGCGCCGCGGTCGTGCGCCTCGGTGAGCGCGGTCAGCATGCGCGGTGCGTTGGACGCGGCGTTGACGCCGAAGATGAACAGCGCGTCGGCGGATTCCCAGTCCTTGAGGTCGACCGTCCCCTTGCCCGTGCCCAGGGACGCCCCGAGGGCCCGGCCGCTCGCCTCGTGACACATGTTGGAGCAGTCCGGCAGGTTATTCGTGCCAAGTTCCCGGGCCATCAGCTGGTAGAGGAACGTGGCCTCGTTGCCGAGCCGCCCAGAGGTGTAGAACGACGCCTGATTCGGGTTGTCCAGCGCGCGCAGCGCACTCCCGACCAGGTCGAACGCGTCCTTCCAGCTGATCGGGACGTAATGGTCCGACTCGGGGTCGTAGACCATCGGCTCGGTCAGCCGGCCCTGGTCCTCCAGGTCGTGGTCGCTCCACCCGGCCAGCTCCGTCACCGAGTGGGCGGCGAAGAACGCGCGCCCCACCCGCTTGTTCGTCATCTCCCAGGCGGCGTGCTTGATGCCGTTCTCGCAGACGTCCAGACGCAGCCCCTTGGTGTCGGGCCACGCACATCCGGGGCAGTCGAACCCGGTGTTCTCATGGTTCATCCGCAGGGTCGCCCGCGGGCCGTCCACCAGCGCCCCCTCGCGCGCCACGAACCGGCCCACACTCGTGGCCGCGCCCCAGCCCGCCGCGGGGTGACGGTAGGGGCGGAACGCGGGTTTCCCGTCCGGGGCGGCGCCCGCTCCGGCACCCCGGGAATCCTGGCCGTCACCGTTGACGCTCACGTTCCTCAACCCTTCGACCCGGGGGGCGGCTGACAAGCGGCTGACGAAACGACGCTCCTGGGCAGGCTATGCCCGGGATGCCACGCCCGCCACGCGACCTGGGAGAGCCCCGCCGGGCCCCCGGCGAGCGGGACGCGTTGCCGCTCCACGGGCCCGGGGTGATGCTTGGGGGCATGGCTGACCGAGCCGGCACCGAACCCGTCACGGCCGTCAGGCGTGCGCTGCGCCTGCTGGAGGCCGTCGGCGCGCACGGCGCCAAGGCCGACGCGCGGCAGCTGGCCCGGGAAGCGGGGCTCGCCCCGGCCGAGGTCCGGGAACTGCTGCCCCAACTGGCCCGCGACGGGTTCGTGACGGCGCTGGGCGACGGCACCTACGTCCTCGCCGACACGGGCGCCGGACCGGGCGCGGAGCGCACCGGCGACGCGCTGCTCCGGCGCGTCCGCCCCGTTCTCATGGCCTTGCGGAACGATCTGTCGGCGGCCGCCTACCTGACCCTGTACGAGGACGGCGAGATCCGCGTCATGGAGATCGTCGACAGCGCCAGGACCCCACGGGTGGACCTCTGGGTGGGCTTCGAGGACGCGGGGCACGCGACCGCCCTGGGCAAGAGCGTCCTGCGGGAACTGGACGGGGAGGGGCGGGCCGAGTATCTGTCCCGGCACTCCCTGACCGGGCTCACGCCCCGGACCATCACGCACCGGGAAGAGCTCATCCAGCAGCTCGACGCCTCGGCCGCCACCCCGCTCGTCATGGACCGGGAGGAGTACGCCCGCGGCACCACCTGCCTCGCGGTGCCCGTGTACAGCGGTGATCAGGTCGGGTCGCTCGGGATCTCCTTCCGGTCGGACCGGATGTACCGGTCCACGCAGGTCCGGCAGGGGCTGCTGTCCTCGGCGATCCGGGTGTCCAGAGGACTCTCGTTCCCCGGCTGAACGCGGCCGGCGAGGCCCGGAGCGGCTTGATGACCGCCTGTCCGCGAGGAGCCCTCAGCACCCGCCCGCGCGGGGAGGCGGAGCGGATGCCGCTGGGCGCCGTCCCGGGTCCGCCCGAAGCGGCGCCGGGCCCGGCGGCCGCTCCGTACGCACGTACCTAGCCGAAGGGGCTGTTGTTCGGTGAACCGTCCTGGGGGCTGTCACCGAAGATCGTGGAGTACGCGATGAGGGCGATGAACGGGAAGACGATGACGTCGACCCACATCCAGGTCCGCTCCCCGGCAGCCATCGGCACGACGACGGCGAGCCCGTAGAGCACGCCCGCCGTCACCAGGAAGACGGTGAGCGCGGGACGCACCCGGTGCCGCTTCACCGGCTTCGCCGGATAACCCCGTGGGCCGCCGGTCCGCCCGCTTCTTCCGCTCATGCCGTCATCCCGTCGCATGGACACGGACCCGTGCACGCGAGGCCGGCCCGTCCCACGATCATAGGGTGCGGCCGGCCCCCGGGCCCGAGGGCCGACGAAGTGCGCGAGGCGAGCACGGCGCCCGCCGATGGTGCATGAGGACGGACCACCGCCCGCACCCGGTCAGCGAGTTGTGGTTGGCCGGTCCACCGCGCGGGCGGATGTGACACAGTCGGGCCGTGGATGCACTGCGGCCTCAGGGCCCCGCGCGCATAGGCGCCTACCAACTGCTCGCCCGCCTCGGTGCCGGCGGTATGGGGGAGGTGTACCTCGGCCGGTCTCCCGGTGGACGGCTGGTGGCCGTCAAGGTCATCCGCGACGAGATCAGCGATCACCCCGAAGCACTGGCCCGCTTCAGACGGGAGGCCGTGACGGTCGGGACGGTACGCAGCGCGTACACGGCGCAGTTGATCGAGGCCTCGCTCGACTCGTCCCCCTACTGGCTGGCCACCGAGTACGTCGCCGGGCCCACCCTGCGCGGTGCCGTGGGAACGGGCGGGCCCTTCCCGCCGGCCAGTGCGCTGCGCCTGCTCGCCGCGCTCGCCGAGGGCCTGGCCGCCGTCCATGTCCACGGAGTCACGCACCGGGACCTGAAACCGCACAACGTCATCCTCTCGCCGCAGGGCCCCCAGCTCATCGACTTCGGCATCGCGCGTGGTCGGGAGCAGACGCTGCTCACCCAGGAGGGCATGGCGCCCGGGACGCCCGGTTTCACCGCCCCCGAGGTGGTGCTGCGCAACGAGGTGGGACCGGCGGCGGACGTCTTCGCGCTCGGCGCGACCCTCGCCTACACGGCGACGGGCCGGCCTCCGTACGGCGCGGGCGACGCGGCGGCCGTGAACTACCGGGCCGTGTACGAGGACATCGACCTGGAGGGCGTACAGCCGGTGCTGGCCGCCCTGATCCGCGGATGCGTCGCCAAGGACCCGGCGGAGCGGCCCGACCCGGCCACCGTCATCGCGGGCTGCGCGGTGGACTCCCCGTTGGCGTCGGATCCGCACTACCGGGCAGTGGCGCAGGCGGTCGACCCCGTGCCCGTACGCGAGGACGCGGGCTCGCCGTCCCGGCCGTCCGGCGCGGACCCCCGGCAGGGGGCCGAAGGGGAGCCGGACACCGTCCGGGCCGCGGGAACAGGGGCCCGGCCCGGGCCGGAGGGTGACGGGCCGGTCGTGCGGGAGGCCGGGGGACCGGCGGTGGCCGGGACCACCCGGTCGCCCGGCACCACGGCGCCGTCCGACGGCCCCGAACGGCAGCGCCGTCCGGGCCGCTCCCCGAGGGGCACCACGTGGCTCGCCGTGTGCGCGGTGGCGCTCGCCGCACCGCTGACGGTGTGGCTGCTCCCCGAATCGGACCGCGAGGGTGGCGGCCCGGCCACGCCCGAGGCCACCCTGTCCGGGCAGCCGGCGGCGTCCCGGCCCGCGGGCGGGAGTCCGGAGGGCAGGAGCCCGGCCGGCGGAAGTACGGCCGCCGGGCCGCCGGACCATCTGGTGAACGACCGGGTCTCGCAGGACCGCTGGACCCTGTCGCCGGACCCCGGGCAGGCCGCCCTGGGCAGCGGCTCGTGCGATGTGGACCATCTCCCCGGGCAAGCGCCGCCGAACGGTCTGATGTCCTCCGTCGCGCACACCACCGGCTCGGACACGGCCACGGTGTCGATGCGCCCGAAGGACGCCGGGGAAGGGGAGCGGCCGAAGCCCTACTACGTCTCCGTCGGGGTGCGGCCCCCGCACGAGACCGACCGTGCCACGGGGCGGCCGCTGACGTCGGTGAGCAAGGGCATCGGTTTCACGAGCAAGCCGGTCGACCTCTACTCCCGCTGGTCCTCCGGCGGCACCGTCAAGCTCTCGTACCCCGACGACTTCACGGCCCACTTCGGCGAACGCGCCGTCGACGCCGTCCCGGTGGGGGACGACCTGGGCGACTGGACCGTCGTGATCTACCACGTCGAGGGCGGCCCCTCGGAGTACACGCCCGTCGTCTGCAACGGCTTCCACGCCTGACGGGCGCCGTACCCGAGCGCCGGGGACGACGCCCGGCCCGTCCGCCGCGCGTCCGCTACTCGATGACGAGCTCGACCGGGATGTTGCCGCGGGTCGCGTTCGAGTACGGGCAGACCTGGTGGGCCTGCTCGACCAGCTTGCGACCGGTGGCCTCGTCGACGGACTCGGGCAGCTCCACGCGCAGCGTGACCGCGAGACCGAAGCCCTCACCCTGCTTGCCGATGCCGACCTCACCCGTCACGGCGGCGTCGGTGACATCGATCTTGGCCTGACGGCCCACGAGGCCCAGGGCGCTCGCGAAGCAGGCGGCGTACCCGGCGGCGAACAGCTGCTCCGGGTTGGTGCCCTGGCCGTTTCCGCCCATCTCCACCGGGATGGCCAGCTGCAGATCCAGCTTGCCGTCGGCGCTGACGGCGCGGCCGTCACGGCCGTGGGTGGCGGTGGCGACGGCGGTGTAGATCGATCCCATGGAAACCGTTCCTCTCGAAGGTCATGTTCCGCGGCGGTGCCCTGCCGCTTCCCCTGAAGTGAAGCACACAACTCAATTGTGCGCAATCAAATGGGGCGTGCGGGGTTATGCTGAATCCATGACCGTCACGCCCACTCCCGCCCCCCAGGGCGCGCCCGAGGCCGACTACCTCCGTCTCGACCAGCAGATCTGCTTCTCCCTCAACGCCGCCTCGCGCGCCTTCGGCAGTGTCTACCGGGTGCTCCTCAAGGACCTGGGGCTCACCTACCCCCAGTACCTC
Organism: Streptomyces sp. NPDC005803; assembly: GCF_040630435.1. NCBI lineage: Bacteria > Bacillati > Actinomycetota > Actinomycetes > Kitasatosporales > Streptomycetaceae > Streptomyces > Streptomyces sp. NPDC005803. The sequence continues at coordinate 249,870 of NZ_JBEXXO010000010.1, forward strand.
GTGATGCTGGTGCTCTGGGAGCACGGTGAACTGCCGGTGAAGGCGCTGGGGCAGCACCTGCGGCTCGACTCCGGCACGCTGTCGCCGCTGCTGAAGCGGCTGGAGGCGGCGGGCCTGGTGCGGCGTGAGCGGAGCGCCCGGGACGAGCGCTCCGTGCACGCGCATCTCACCGACGAGGGCGCGGCGCTGCGGGAGCGGGCGCTGCTCGTACCCCGCCGGATCGCCGCCGCGACGGGCTTCGACCTCGAAGAGATCAGCCAACTGCGGGACCGGCTCGACCGGCTCACGGCCGCACTGGACACGGCGGTGGCGGAGGAGGCGGGGGAGGGGACCGGCGCGAAGTAACGCTCCCGGCGAGAGGGCGGGGCCGGCCGGTCAGGCGGCGTACGCGGTGATCGTCAGCGTCCCGGACAGCACCCTCCACAGCACCCAGGCCCCCGCACGGCTCGCCGTCGCGCACAGCACCCCCTGCGTGCACCGCGTCGGCCGGTCCTGCCAGGCGCTCACGACCAGGTAGTGGAAGCCGAAGCTGCGGGTGAACGCGAAGCGGATGTGGAGCCCCTCGCCCAGGTCGTGGCCGGGCAGCGTCGCGATCTGCAACCAGGTGCGGCCGACGGCCTCCACCCGGATCGGGTTGCCGCCCAGCAGTTCGCACGTGTCCCCCGGCCGGATCCGGGCCGGGCACCCACCGCTCACCGGGAACAGCCAGAAGTGGTCGGTGAGCTGCCGGCGTACGTCGTGCGGGCTGGTGAAGGGGTGTACGCCCAGGGAGTAGCCGTACCGGTACAGCGACGTCACGTCACCGTGGCACGACGCGGGCCCGTCGTCGCACCCCTCGGCGACGGCGCCCCGGCTGCTCGACAGCCGGATCGGGGGCGTGCCGGCGTGCGAGGACGGGGACGGCGCGGCGAGGACGAGTGAGACGGCGAGCAGAACCACCGGCGCGCGACGAGCGGCCGTACGGGGGAACGCCGCCACGGCCCGCGACCCCGGCGTATCTGCCCGGTCCGCCACCTCCTGCGGACATCCGTGGGAGGCGGGGCGCCGGGCGCGAGGCGTCGTCCGCATCAGCACCTCCCGACCTGCGGCATGAGCCACTTGGACGGTATGTCCTCGCGCGGGCCGCGGCATCTCGGCGACAGGCGACACCGCTCCCGGTGCACCCCGCCCCCGGAATTCTCGGCCCCCGGCGGGTGCGACCGCCGTACGGCTGAACGCGTCGGACGGGACACGGCCCCGCGCGGTGGCCTGTCGGGGAACCGGAACCGGGCGCCGCGCGCATACGGGCGCCCGTCACCGTCGGCTCGTCGGTCTTCCGGGCGGCGCGCCCCCGCGGCGGGGCGCCGTCAGGTCCGGCGCGCCAGCAGGAACAGATGCGGCTCGGGCACCGCCGCCGGATGGTCAGGGACGAACATGCTGCTCGTCTGCTCCAGGACCGCGAACCCGGCCCCCGCCACCAGCGCGGTGAACGCCTCCTCGCCGAAGCTCGTCACCCGCACCGCCTGGCCCATGAAGGTGCCGCTCACCCCCTCGACGTCCAGCGGCACCGTCGCCACGGCCAGATGGCCGCCAGGCCGCAGCACCCGGGCGGCCAGGCGCAGCACGTCCGCCTGCTCGGCGCGTGACAGCTGAAGGAGTGCGAAGTACACGCAGACCGCGTCGAAACTCCCCTCCTCCAGGGGTAGCTCACGGACGTCGGCACAGCGGAACTCGGCCCCGGGCACCTGCCGGGACGCGAGGTCCACCATGACCGGGGAGACGTCGACGCCGAGTACCTCGTGGCCGGCGTCGACGAGGGTCCGCGCGGTCGGCCGCCCCGTGCCGCTGCCGACGTCCAGCACCCGGCTGCCCGGAGCGAGCCGTTCCAGCAGGAGCTCCAACGACGCGCGGTGGGCGTCCGATCCGCCGAACGCCCGCTCGTAGTCGGCGCCGAGAGCGTCGAACACCGACGCGGCGGTGGGGTGCCGGCTCGCATCCATGGCGCGATCCCTTCTTCTGCGGCTGTCGTGTCCCGGAACTTACGGGACGCGGGCCACGGCCACGTACAGTCCGCTGTGCTCCGGCTCCGGCGCGGGCGTGCCGCGGAACCACTCGGGGGCCGTCACCAGTCCCGGCTCGGCGACCTCCAGCCCGTCGAGGAACCGCGCGAACTCCGCCCGGGTGCGCAGCGCCAGCCGGATGCCGCCCTTGTCGTACTCGTCGGCCCCCTGCTGACCCCGTTCCGGGTTGACGTCGGAGGCGCCCTGGGACAGCACCACATAGCTGCCCGGTGACAACGCGGCGGTCAGCGTGCGGACGATGCCGATCGGGTCCACGTCGTCGGGCAGGAAGTGCAGGAGCCCGAGCATCGAGACGGCCACGGGGCGCCGGAAGTCCAGGACCTTGTGCGCGGCCTCGATGATGGTGTCCGGCTCGCGGACGTCCGCCGGGACGTAGTCCGTGGCGCCCTCGGGCCGGCTGACCAGCAGCGCTTCGGCGTGCCGCAGGACGATCGGGTCGTTGTCGCAGTAGACGACCCGCGAGGCCGGGTTGATCTCCTGGGCGATCTGGTGCAGGTTGGGCGCGGTCGGGATGCCGGTGCCGATGTCGAGGAACTGGGCGATGCCCTCCCCGGCCAGCCAGGCCGTGGCGCGGTTCATGAACGCCCGGTTCTGCCGGGCGCCGATCTTCGCCTCGACGGGCAGGTGTTCCGCCACGGCCTGGTCGACGGGGTAGTTGTCCTTGCCCCCGAGCAGCGCGTCGTAGACGCGCGCCGACTGCGGCCTGCTGGTGTCTATCGGGGGCTGGGACGTCCCTGCCGTCATGGCGAGCTCCGTTGCAGATGAGATGAAACCGCTCCTTCGGGTGAAGTCTGCCACAGCAACTCCACGCCGATCAGTCGCTGTTGAGAAGCCCCGGAGGCGGCCGGGGCCGGTGGCCCGCGCCGGCACGGGATCCGGCACGCCGTGGCTCCTACTGCAGTGCCCGCACCGCCGCGCCGAACAGGGCCGGAGCCCGGTGTGCGGCGGGGACGACCAGCCGTGCGGTGGCCGGACGCCGGGCCAGCGACAACAGTCCTGCGGTGAGCAGACGGTGACGCCGGGTCAGCCGCGCCCAGTGGGCCGGGTAGTCCTGCGGACGGCCCGCGGTGAGCGAGTCCACCGCCGCACCGGCCGTCGCCACGGCCAGCGCCACCCCCTCGCCGGTGAGCGCGTCCACGTAGCCGGCGGCGTCACCGACCAGCAGCACCCGCCCCGCCCGCCGGCCCCGCGCCCGCCGGCGCAGGGGCCCGGCTCCGCGCACGGCGCCGGCCTCCCGGCCGGCGAGGGTGGCGGCCAGCCGGGGGAAGGCCGCCAGTTGGCTCTCGTACGCGAGACGCTCCCCGCTGAGCACGGCCACACCCACCAGGCCGTCCCCGAGCGGCGTCACGTACGCCTCACCGTGCCGGGACCAGTGCACCTCCACGTACTCCGTCCACGGGGCGACCCGGTAGTGCCGGCGCTGCCCGTACCGGCGCACCGTCGTGCCGGGGCCGTCCAGACCGAGACCGCGGCGGACGGGGGAGTGCAGCCCGTCGGCCGCGATCAGCCAGCGGGCGGTCAGCCCGCAGGCCCGGACCCGGTCGTGGGCCTGCCGTACGTCCGTGACCTTGCCCGGCACGATCCGGACGCCGAGTTCCACCGCCCGCGCGTGCAACGCGGTGTGCAGTGCGGTCCGTCGCACACCGAGCCCGGCCCGGCCGCGGAACGCCGCCTCCACACTCCGCGCGCCCTGCACGTACCGGATCCCGCGCAGCGGGTGGCCGGACACCTCGACGTCCAGCGCGCGCAGCGCCGCCACCCCGCTGGGCATGATGCCCTCGCCGCACGCCTTGTCGACAGGGGAGGTGCGGGGTTCGACGACGACGGCCTCCATGCCGAGCGACGCCGCCCGGATCGCCGCCGCCAGGCCGGCCGGGCCACCGCCCGCGACGAGGAGATCGATCACGCCGGCACGCCCCCGGCGAGCGCCGCCTCCTCGCAGCGGACCCGTACGGCCATGAGCGCCGCGTTGAGCACGGTGAAGAGCACCGCGGTCAGCCACGCGCCGTGGACGAGCGGCAGCGCGATCCCCTCGGCGGCCACGGCGACGTAGTTGGGGTGGCGCAGCAGCCGGTAGGGGCCGCCCGTCACCAGTGGCAGACCCGGAACGACGATCACGCGGGTGTTCCACCGTGGTCCGAGCGTGCGGATGCACCACCAGCGCAAGGTCTGCGCGGCGACGACGAGGGCCACCATCGGCCAGCCGGGCAGCGGCGCGAACGGCCGGTCCGCAAGTCCGGCCTCCACGAGACACCCGGCCAGCAACGCCGTGTGCAGGGCGACCATCGCCGGATAGTGGCCGCGCCCCGACTCGGTGCCGCCCCTGGCCATCGCCCAGCGGGTGTTGCGCAGGGCGACGGCGAGTTCGGCGAGGCGCTCGGCCGCCACGGCGAGCACCAGCGCGGTGTACCAGATCACGTCTCCTCCGACCTACCAGCGCAGCAGCACCAGTTCGCAGCAGAATCCGGGGCCCATGGCCATCAGCAGACCGGGGGAGCCCGGCTCGGGCCGACGCTGCTCCAGCGTGTCCCGCAGGACGTGGAGCACCGAGGACGAGGACAGGTTTCCCACGTCGGCCAGCGAACGCCAGGTGACGTCCAGCGCCCCCTCGGGCAGCGAGAGGACGTCGGAGACGGCCTCCAGGACCTTGGGCCCGCCCGGATGGCACACCCAGTGGGCGACATCCTTCGGCTTGAGCCCGTGCTCGGCCAGGAAGGCGCGTACGTCGTCCCCCAGATAGCGGCGCACGACGTCGGGGACGCACGGGTCGAGCACCACCTTGAAGCCGGAGTCGCCGATGTCCCAGCCCATGACGTGCTCGGTGCCGGGGTACATCCGGCCGTACGTGGCCACCACCTCGGGTCCGGCAGCCGGCGCCCGGCCCTCGCCGAGCGCCACCACGGCGGACGCCCCGTCGCCGAAGAGTGCCGTCGCCACCAGGTTGGCGGGCGAGGCGTCGCCGCGCTGGAAGGTGAGGGAGCACAGTTCGACCGAGAGCAGGACCGCCACGTCGTCGGGCCGGCCGAGCAGGTAGTCGTGCAGCCGGGCGATCCCCGCCGCCCCCGCGACGCAGCCCAGTCCGAAGACCGGCAGCCGTTTCACGTCCGGCCGCAGGCCGAGCCGGCCGACGAGCCGCGCGTCGATGGAGGGGGCGGCGACCCCGGTGACCGAGGTGAACATCAGCAGGTCCACGTCCGTGGGCCGCAGCCCCGCCGTCCGCAGCGCCCCGCGCAGCGCCTCCGTGCCCAGATCCACGGCCGCCTGGATGTACACGTCGTTGGCGTCCCCGAAACCGTCCAGTTCCGCATAGCGCTCCAGCGGCAGCACCATGGTGCGGGTGCGCACCCCGGAGTTCTCGTGCAGCCGGTCCAGAACGCGCCGGTCGCCCCCCGGCGGCAGGCAGCTGCGGGCCACCATGTCGGTGACCTCGCGCTGGGCGTGGCGGTACGGGGCCAGGGTGCCGTGTACGGCGGCGATCCGGGTCATCCCGGACCCTGCTTGTGAGGCGTCATGGCCCATCCCTGCCCCGCAAAAGGGATGAAACACCGTAAACAACCCGTGCGGCTGTCAGGTCCGCCGGGTCCGGAGTACCTACCATCACTTGATGGGCACCCCGGAACCCTCGCGCGCGTACGCCGCGCCCGCGTGGCCGCTGCGTCGCGCGGCCGGGCTGGCCCGCTCCTGCCATCCGGGGCCGGTGGTCGCGGTGACCGCCATCACCGGCGCACTGGGCGCGGCCGCCGGCCTCCACGGCGCCCGCTGCGCCCTCCTCGTCGCCGCCGTGCTGAGCGGCCAGCTCTCCGTCGGCTGGTCAAACGACGCCTTCGACGCCCGGCGGGACGCCGCCGCCGGCCGCGGGGGGAAACCGGTGGCCGAGGGACGGGTGAGCCGCAGGGCGGTGTGGACGGCGGCGTTCACCGCCGCCCTGCTGTGCGTTCCGCTCTCCCTGGCCTGCGGCCCGCTCGCCGGCGCGGTGCATCTGACGGCCGTGGGGGCCGCATGGGCCTACAACCTGAAGCTGAAGGCCACGGCCCTGTCCTGGCTCCCCTACGTCATCGGGTTCGGCGCCCTGCCCGCCGTGGCCGCGCTGACTCTGCCCGGCCGCGGCGGGCCGATGTGGTGGGCCGTGACGGCGGGGGCGCTGCTGGGCCTGGCGGCCCACCTGGGCGACGTCCTGCCCGACATCGCGGACGATCTGCGCGAGGGCGTGAACGGCCTCCCGCACCGGCTGGGGCCCACCGCGACCGGACTGCTGCTGCCGGTGCCCCTCGTGGCGGCCTCCGCGACCCTGGCCCTCGGCCCCGCGGGACCGGCCGGCCCGTGGGGAGCGATGACGCTCGCCGTCGCCGCCCCGGCGGCGCTCGCGGGGCTCCTGCTGGCACGGACCTGGCGCAAGGCTCCGCTGGCCGCGGCGGCCGTCGTCGCGGCGGCGGACGTGGCGCTCCTGCTGGTCAGGGGCGCCGCCCTGGTGTGAGACCGGGCCGCGGCCTTCACGCCGTGCGCAGCCAGTCGTCGAGCAGCCGCAGCCCCGCGCCGGTCAGCCCGACCCCGGGATCGACGCGGTGGAGCAGAGCCGGCCCGTCATGGTGCGCGGCCACCCATGAGCGGTCCCGCCCGGTGATCTCGTCGTCCACCCAGGCGAAGGCGCGCCCCGCCGCCCAGCCGACGAGCGTACGGGTCTTCCAGTGCAGCCCCGCCCGCACGTCCCGTCCGTCCTCGTCCGAGGGCGCGGGCCAGGCGACCACAGGCAGTGCCGGCAGACCGAGCCGGGGGGCGATGACCGCGTTCGCCTCGTCCGCCCATGTCGTCGCCCAGACGAGTTCGCACGGGAGCGCCGCCAGCCGGGGCCCGAGTGCCGGGTCGATCCTGTCGAGCAACGGGTGCCCGGTTGCGGCCGGACGCGTCCCTTCCGGGTACACCGGATGCCCGCCGACGCGCGGGCCGAACGGGATGAGGGGGCCGTCGACGTCGAGGAAGAGCAGCGGAAGTCTGCCGGGAGCGTTCACCGCCGCACGGTACAACCGGTAGGTCAGCGACCGCCCGCCACCCGCAGGATCGCTCCGGTGGCGTACGAGGCGTCGTCCGAGAGCAGCCACGCGACGGCGCCGGCGATCTCCTCGGGCTCTCCGGGCCGGCCCAGCGGGATTCCGGCGGCGGCTTTGTCGGGGCGTTCCGGGTCCGCGTGGAAACCGGTCCGGATGATGCCGGGGGCCACCGCGTTGACGCGGATGCCGGCCCCGGCGACCTCCTTCGACAGCCCGACGGTCATCGTGTCCACGGCGGCCTTGGCGGCGGCGTAGTGGACGTACTCGCCGGGGCTGCCGAGGGTGGCGGCCGCCGACGACATGTTCACGATGGCCCCGCCGCCCGACCGGCTCATGTCCCGCACGGCACGGCGTGCGCAGAGCAGATAGCCGACGACGTTGACGTCGAGGGCGCGCCGGAGCCCGGCCGCGTCGGCGTCGGCGAGCGGCCCCAGCGGCCCGCTGACCCCGGCGTTGTTGACCAGACCGGTGACCGGGCCGAGCTCCGCCGCCGCGGTGTCGAACAGCCGGTCGACGTCGGCCTCGTCGGTCGTGTCGACCCGCACCGTGACACAGCTCCGGTCCGCCCTCCGTACGGCCTCGGCGACGGCCGCCGCCGCTGCGGCGTCCGAGCGGTAGCCCAGGGCGATGTCGTGCCCGTCGGCCGCCAGTCGCGCGCAGACGGCGGCTCCGATGCCGCGGCTGCCGCCGGTGACCACGGTGACCGGACGACGGCTCATGCAAGACCCCTCACATCGGTGCGACGACGACCTGACGTCCTCGTGAGGGCCCATCGTACGAACAGTGGTCAACTTCCCCGACGGGGGCCCGGGATGTCCGGCGGGCCCGTGCGGCGGCCCGCGCCCCGGGCCCCGCGATGTCCGGCCGCCCGTGCGGCGGCCCACGCGCCGATGGACTGCCACCCCCTCATGGAAGGGTGGCAGTCCATCGTCCGCATGTGCGCGCGGTGGCTACAGGGGGCGGTCGCCGCCGCCCCGGCCGGCCTGCTGCTCGCTCTGCTCCTGCAGCTTCCGGGCCTTCTCCTGGAGCCGGCGCCGCTGCTCCGGGTCGCTCGTGCGCTCCGCGGCCTCGGTCATGTGCTTGGCCTTCTCGCGCATCTGCTGGGCTCGGCCGGTTTCTCCTGTAACGCTCATCGTCGCTCCTTGAACGGTAGGGAAGAGCGGGCCCCTTCAGGGAAACAGCGCTGCGTGAGCACCGCATTCCGAACCGTTACGTACGGTGAAAGTGCCTGGTGGGCCCGGTGCGCGGGCCCTGCCGCCGCCCTGCGGGGCCCCGGTTCGCGGCCGACGTGATCCGGGCGCCCGGGCGCTGGCATGATCAGGGGTATGAACGAGCGCATGATCGCCGCGTGTGACGGGGCGTCGAAGGGTAATCCGGGGCCGGCCGCCTGGGCCTACGTGGTGGCCGACGCGGAGGGCAGACCGCTGCGGTGGGAGGCGGGACCACTGGGCACCGCCACCAACAACGTCGCCGAGCTGACCGCGCTGCGGGAACTGCTGGAGTCGCTGGACCCGGCCGTGGCGCTCGAAGTCCGGATGGACTCGCAGTACGCGATGAACGCGGTGACCAAGTGGCTGCCGGGATGGAAGCGCAACGGCTGGAAGACCTCGGCCGGCAAACCCGTCGCCAACCGTGACCTCGTGGCCCGCATCGACTCCCTGCTCACCGGCCGGGCCGTGGAGTTCGTCTACGTCCCGGCCCACCAGGTGGACGGCGACCCGCTGAACGCGCTGGCCGACCAGGCCGCCAGCGAAGTGGCCGTGGCGCAGCGCGCGGCAGGCACCTCCCAGGGCTCCGCGGACCTGCCCGTGCCCGCTCCCTCCCGCGCGACGGAGAGCCGGCGGACCGGCGGACCGGCGAAGAAGGCGGCGAGCGGGGCCCGTTCCGGTGCGACCATCCGCGCCAGGTTTGCCGGCCGGTGCCACTGCGGAAAGCCGTACGCGGCCAAGGACATGATCGCCAAGAACGACCACGGCTGGGGCCATCCGGACTGCCGGTCCGCCACCGCCTGACGCGGCGTGCCCGCGTGCCGTGCCGGTCCCCGGCCCCGCCGCCCGGCCGGGTGGCGGAGATCCCGCCCGCGCAGGGACGGGCGCGTGTCATGATGCGGCTCCGGCGGTGCGGTCCAGGGCCGCCGCCGCGGGGACGGTGACACGCTGGGGGGCGCATGGAGAGCACGCGTGCGGTGCTGCGCGAGCTGCGGGGGGCGCAGAAGCCGGCCAAGGGGGTGTCGCTCTACTCGCGGTACGTGAACCGACCGGCCGGCCGGATCTTCGCGGCCGCCGCGTACCGCCTGGGTATGACGCCCAATCAGGTCACCGCGGTGAGTGCGGCGTTCACCTTCGGCGCCCTCGCGCCGGTCGCTCTCGTCCGCCCCACCTGGGGGCTGGCCGTCGTGATCTACCTGGGGCTCGCCATCGGCTTCGCCCTCGACTCGGCCGACGGGCAGCTCGCCCGGCTGACCGGCCGCGGCGGCCCCGACGGCGAATGGCTGGACCACGTCGTCGACTGCGCCAAGATGATCCTGGTCCACACCGCCGTACTGATCTCGTTCCACCGCTTTTTCGGTCTCGGCTCCGACGGCTGGCTGCTCCTGCCGCTGGGTTTCCTGTTCGTCGCGGTGCTCACCTTCTGCGCCGGGCTGCTGCGCGAACAGCTGGGCAGGGCGGCGGCCCGCTCCGCGCCGACGGCCGGGGCGTCGGCCGGGCCCGTGTCCCGGCTGCGGGCCGCGGCCTTGCTGCCGGCCGACTACGGGGTGTTCTGCCTGGTGTTCCTGCTGCTCGGCGACGAGAGGGCGTTCCGTACCGGGTACGCCGTACTCGCCGCCGTGCACGCGGTGTTCCTGGTGGCGTTCCTCGGCAAGTGGTTCAAGGAGCTGAGAGCGCTCCGGGCAGACTGACCAGCGAGTCCAGCGCCCGGCGCAGCTGCGTGCTGGACGTGTGCACGGTGTACGGGAAGTAGACGACCTCCACGCCGACTTCGGCGAAGTCGCGTTCGAGGCGCGTGCCCTTCTCCGTGCCGCGCCAGTCGTCCCCCTTGAAGATGACGTCGAACCTGACCTGCTGCCAGGTCTCGACCTTGTCGGGAACGGTCTCGACGAACGCCGCGTCCACATACCGCACGCTCCGGACGATCTCCAGCCGTTCCGGCAGCGGAACGACCGGCTTGTGGCCCTTGGCGAGCGTGGCCATCTCGTCCGAGACCACCCCCGCCACCAGGTAGTCGCACTGGCTGCGGGCATGCCGCAGGATGTTGAGGTGGCCTATGTGGAACAGGTCGTAGACCCCCGGCGCGTAACCGACCCTGTGCACCATCCGTTCTCTCCCCCCACGGTGTGAACGTGATGTCCGGCTGACCACCGGACGGCGTCCGGACATGGCATCCGGTCCGGCGGGAAGTCGGTATGGGTGTTCATGGTGCAACGACCTTACTGTGACGACCACTTGCGTATCTCGTGAACGGATAGGCTCACTTTTGGGCATGTTCCCCGGCGGGAACACCGATGGTTCCGGGGGGAAGGTGATCGTCCGATGCCAGAAGAGCACCACAAGCCGCTCGCCGGCCGCCGTCTGCTGGTGGTCTCGACCAACTACGCACCCGAGCTGACCGGCATCGGTCCGTACGCCGCCCAGCTCGCCGAGCACTGGGCCGGCGCCGGGGCCGACACGCATGTACTGACCGGCATGCCGCACTACCCGTCCTGGCGGACCGAGCCGGCCTACCGTGGAGTGTGGCGGGCCGACGAGCAGCGCTCCGGCGTCACCGTCCACCGGCGGAGACACTACGTGCCGCCCCGCCAGAGTGCCCTTCGCCGGGCGGCGTTCGAGGCGAGCGTCCTCGCGCACGGCCTCGCCGCCCCGCCCGCCGTGCGGCCCGACGCGGTGATCGCGCAGCTGCCCTCCCTCGCCGGTGGCGTCATCGGCGCCCGGCTCGCCCGCCGTCACGGCGTCCCCTACTTACCGGTCGTGCAGGACCTGATGGGCGCCGCCGCGCAGAGCGGCATCCCCGGCGGCGGCCGGGCGGCCGCCCTCGCCTCGCGGGCCGAGCGGTACGCGCTCGGGGCGGCCGCACTGGTCGGCGTCATCCACGAGAGCTTCGTCCCCCGGGTCGCCGCCTACGGAGTGGCTCCGGACCGCATCCGGGTGGTCCCCAACTGGAGTCACGTACAGGCTCCTTCGGCCGACCGCGCCGCCACCCGGGCCCGGCTCGGCTGGCCCGAGGGCACCCCGGTGGTCCTGCACTCCGGCAACATGGGACTCAAACAGGGGCTGGAAGTCCTCGTCGACGCGGCGCGGCTCGCCCCCGGCATACGGTTCGTCCTGATGGGGGACGGCAACCAGCGCGACGCCCTCCGGGCCCGGGCGTCCGGACTGTCCAACCTCGACTTCCTACCGCCGGCCTGCCCGGACGAGTTCACCGACGTGCTGGCCGCCGCCGACGTCCTCGCCGTGACCCAGCGCGCGTCCGTCCTCGACATGAGCGTGCCCTCCAAGCTCACCTCGTACTTCGTCTCGGGCCGCCCCGTCGTCGCCTCCGTGGCCGACGAGGGCGGCACCGCCCAGGAGGTGCAGCGCTCCGGCGCCGGGCTCCTCGTCGCACCCGAGGACCCGGCCGCGGTGCTCGCGGCCGTCCGCAAACTCGCCGAGGAACCCGCCGCGGCCGACGAACTCGGCTCCCACGGGCCGCGGTACGTGGCCCGTCATCTCAGCCGGGAAGCCGGTCTCGCCCGCTTCGACGCGCTGCTCGCCGAGGTCCTCCGGGACGCCGAAGGGACTCACCGCCGATGACCCACCCGATCCGCGCTCTGGAGGATCAGGACGAACCCGCCCTGCTGAGGGACCAGTTCCGACAGCTCCTGCGCTACCGCACCCTGCTCGTGGGCGGCGTCGTGGCCGGGCTCCTCGGCGGCGGCTGGGCGGCCATGAGCGGTGAGGACACCTACACCTCCACCGGTGAGGTCTCCCTACGCTCCGCCACCTCGGACCCCTTCGCCGCGGGCGCCTCCGCCGACAAGGGCATCAACATCGGCTCCGAACGCCAGACCGCCGTCAGTGACGCCGTGGGCACCGTCGCCGCCGGCTCACTGGTCAAGTCCGGCGACGCCGTGGAGGTCGGGGCGCTGCTCTCCGGGCTCCAGGTCACCAACCCGCCCAACACCCTGGTCCTGAAGTTCTCGTACACCGGCCGCACCCCCGGGGAAGCGAGGGCCCGCGCCCAGGCGCTCGCCGAGGCCTACCTGGAGATACGCCGGGAACGCACCGAGAACAGCATCGACAACATGGTCGACGGCTACCGCCTCCAGCTGAAACCGCTCACCGAACAGCGTGACCGGCTGGCCGAGCAGGAGACCGGCACCGCGGGCGACGACGTCACCAGCGCGCGGGCCAACCTCATCGTCGCCATCTCCGAACTGAGCCAGAAGATCTCGGAGCTGCGAGCTCTCGACACCACACCCGGCTATCTGAACACGAAGCCCGTCGCGCCCGAAGAGCCCAGTGGCGCCGGTCTTCCGCTGCTCCTCGGGCTCGGCGGCGTCGTCGGCCTCGCACTCGGCCTGCTGCTGTCCTGGGTGCGGCTCGTCTTCGACCCCGCCGTCCGCTCCACCAGGGAGCTCGTCCGCTCGCTCGGCGCCCCGCTGCTCGGCACCCTGCCCAGGGAACGCGCCGCGGCCGGAACGCTCCTCGCCATCGGACGCGGCGACAGCCGGCTGGCCGAGGAGTACCGGGCCGTCGCCTTCCGGCTCGCGTACGACCCCTCGTTCGCCGAACGCCGCCGTCTCCTGGTCGCGGAGCCCCGCGGTGACCACGGCATGGCGACCGCCGCGGCGGCCAACCTCGCGGCCGCCTTCGCCGAGATGGGGCGCGACGTCCTGCTGGTCGAGGCCGATCTGCGGGCGCCGTCCCTGGCCGCCGAACTCGGCGCGGCGGGCCGCGGCGGCCGGCCCGGCCGGGCCCCCGGGCCCGGCGAGCGCCCCTGGCCCTCGGACAGCCGCACCCACGTGGACGTGCCCGGATCGGGGGCCTTCACGCTGATCGCCGGCCGACGGACGGACAACGTGCCGCGCGCCCTGACCTCCGCGCCCGTCGGCCGGATCCTCGCCGAGGGCGGGCGGCCCGGAGCCGTCGTCATCGTGCTCGCCCCGCCCGTCCTGTCGTACGCCGACGCCGTCGCGCTCATCGACCGCGTCGAAGGCGTCGTGGTGGTCTGCGACCCGCGTGAGGTCCACCGCAGCGACCTGGAGCGCATCCGCGAGATCATCGGCGCCGCGGGGGGCTCCGTGCTCGGCGCCCTGCTCCACCCCGGCTACGGGCGCCGCGAGCGCCGGGCCCGCCGGAAGGCGGCCGGACGCCCGGGCCGCGCCCGGGCGGCCTCCTCGCACCTCCACGACGGGCAGGGCGGTGCGGAGGCGGAGGGCGCCCGGCACACCGGCGACCCCACCGAGACCCTCGGCCTGCGCACGCTGGGCGGCCGTGACCGATGGGGCGACAGCGACCACAGCAGCACCGCGCGACACAGATGAGGGCACGCACCGCGGTCGTCTGCTCGATCGCGGACCAAGGGGTGGCGGCCTGCACCAACATCCTGGTCCTGGTGGTGGCGGCCCGGCTCTCCACCGTCGCCGGCTTCGCCCGCTTCTCCGCCGTCTACCTCGTCTTCTCCGTACTGCTGGGGCTGTCCGGCGCCTACACGGGACAGCCCTTGGTGCTGCGCAGGGGGGCGAGCGACCGGACGCGCGGGGCCTGCCGGTCCGCGGTCGGCTTCACCCTCCTCGCCTCCACCGTCGTCGGCGGCGTGCTGGCCGTCACCGGCGCGGTGCTGCCGGGGGAGACGGCACGCGCCCTGACGACGCTCGGGCTCGTGCTGCCGGTCGTCCTCGCCCAGGACACGGCCCGTTACGCCTTCGCCACGCTGCACGCCCCGCACAGGGCGCTGGCCTCCGACACGCTCCGGCTGGTGTGCGTCCTCGGCGCGCTGGCCCTGCAGCCGCACGGCGCCCCGGCGGCCCGGCTGGTCGTCGTCTGGGGCCTCTCCGCACTGCCCGCCCTGCTGCTGTCCGCGGCGGTGCTGCACCGCATGACGGCCGGCGCCCCGGTGCTGCTGGGACCCCTGCTGAGGAAGGGGCACCTCGGCCGGCGGTTCGTCGTCGAGTTCGGCGTGGGGAACGCCACCAGCCAGCTCTCCGTGCTCGGGCTCGGCGCGGTCGGCAGCCCCCTCGTCGTCGGAGCCCTGCGCGGCGCCACCACCCTCTTCGGCCCGCTGAACGTGCTGTTCACCTCGGCCACCGGCTTCGGCCCCCCGCTCCTCGGGCGGCTCCCCACCCAGCGGCTCAGGGTGCGGGCCACCGCGGCCCTGGCCGCCCTTCTGGCGCTGACCGCCGCCGGCTGGGCCACCGTGCTCGCGCTGCTCCCGCGCTCGGCCGGCCGCCATCTGCTCGGCGACACCTGGCCCGCCGCGGCGGCCCTGCTCCCGGCCACCGGCAGCCAGTACGCGGCGATGGCCGCCGGCACCTGCGGACTGCTGGCCCTCAGGCTGCTCGATCCCCGCGCCACGCTCGTCGTCCAGGTCGTCTTCTCCCTCGCCGCGGTCGCCTTCCTCACCGGCGGCTACCTGCTCGGCGGAGTGCAGGGCGCCGCGTGGGGGCTGTGCCTGGGCTCCGTCTGCAAGGCGGTCGCCACCTGGACCCGGGTGGCCCGGCTGACCCGCCGCGGTGCGGTGGAGGGCGCACCGGTCAGTGCGGCCGCTGCCGGCTCCGGTCCGTGAAACTCGTGACCAGCGCCAGGCACAGCGCCGCGACGGCGGGCTTGCCGACGGCCTGGAGCAGGGGCCCGCGCAGCAGGATGAAGGCGTAACCGGCGATCAGCGGCGCCACGACCGCCAGGACGCTTCCCGGTCCCGGGCCGTCCCGCGACACCGCCCGGACGTACCGGCGATCGATGCGCGCGGCCGCGTAGCCGGCCAGGGCGAGCCCGCCGATCAGGCCCGGCGCGCCGAAGTCCACCCACAGCTCGGCCCACAGCGGCGCGGAGAGGTTGGTCATGTTCATCCCCATCCACTGCCCGACGCGCACCCCGGTGTCCTCGGGCTTTTCGTTCCACACCGTCCGCGGTACGAAGAACAAGGCGGACCCGGCGAGCTGACGGCCGTACGTGTGGCTCCCGGAATCGACCCACGAGATGGCGTTGGCGAACATCACCGTCTGGTCGTAGTCCTTGGTGGCCAGCGGCTCGAACACCGACGACGACCGCACCGGACGGTGCCCGGAGTCGTCGTACCGGAACCTGTCCGCGTACGGGAACAGCACCAGGGCGCCGGCCACCCCCAGGGCCAGCACCGAGCGGTACATCGCCGCGCTGCTCGGGAACGCCGTGAACAGCAGCGAGACCAGCACCGTCAGGAACCAGTAGCGGGCGTTGGACACCGGGTTGTTCACGACCAGGTTGACCGCTGCCAGCGCGATCCACACCAGGACCGTGGACGGCGAGCGCCGGGCCCGGCGCGAGGTGACCAGCCGGCGGGTGAAGAACAGCAGGGCCAGCAGGGCCGGCACCGTCCCGAAGCCCTTCAGGAACGCCGAGCCCACGTGGGACCCCCCGGACGTCACGCCGCTCTCCGCGACCGAGGCGCTGATCTCCTGCCTGCTGGAGAAGAACACGGCGGGGCCGCCGAGCTTCAGCACGTAGTAGCCGCTCGCCGCGAACGCGAGCAGCACCAGCAGCCGCAGCCTGACCGGGTGCGCCGTGGCGGGACCGCCGTGCCCCCCGCGCACCGTGGCCCGACGCCGCAACGGACGCCGGGAGGCCAGCAGCGCCCCCAGGTCGAAGGCGCCGCACCCCACCAGGATCAGGGCGATCGCGGTGACGAGATCGGCGCGCGGCCCCACCAGCGGTGTCGGTGTCCGGCCGATGACCGCCTGGGCGAACGGCGCCACGCCCATCGCGATGTACACGAACAACCAGAACACGCCCTGCAGCAGCCGCCGCCGCGTGGACAGGATCATGGTCGCCAGCCGTGCTCCGGCGTAACACGTCAGCACGAGCTGCAGCCAGTACGCCGTGTCCCTGGGCCCGGTCCCGGGCTGGGCGGCGACCAGCGCCGGCAGGAAGCAGACCAGACCCAGGATGAGCGGCACGGCCATCGCCCGCGACAGCATCGCCCAGGACAGCGGCTTGGCGGGCGGCTCGACCGGAGGGCGCGGACCGCTCTCCCGTACGGGCGCGGAGGGCGCCGGCCCCTGCACGGACGTCATCGTTCCCCCGTTCCGTGAGCCTGCTGAACACCCTAAGGGCTGTTCCGTAATCCCTGGTGGATCAGCGCGCGGCGTCAGATGCGGTGCATCGCAAGGCGGAGGAGCGTCCGCATACTGGATGTATTCGGGCGTTCCGACA